>CALCWL010000458.1 GCA_937906285.1 uncultured Rhodanobacter sp.
GCCGGAACAGCTGGGCCGCAGCGGCCACTTCGCCCGCCTACGCCTGCTCGATCCACAGCGCTATCACGATCTGGACGGCTATCTGGCCGAGGCCGATTCCTATCGCGCGCTGTCGACGATCGCCGACCGCCTGCTCGACGGCCAGCCACTGGATGCCGACCAGCACGCCGCCCTCACCGAGGCCTTCCACGGCGACGCGACGCTCACCGCACTGCTGGCCGATTCCACCAGGCCGTCGAACGCGCGCGAGCTGCTGGCCGCGCTGATCGACCGCCACGGCACCGGCCGCGCGATGTTCCGCAACAACCGCGCCGGCGTAGGCGGCTTCCCCACCCGCCTGCCCGAATGGCATCTGCTGGACGCCGATGCGGTCGACGACAGTACGCGGCAAGCGTTGCTGGCCGAGTTCCACGCCGACATCCAGCAGCCGCCTGCGCTGATCGAGGTCGACTACGCCACCGATCCGCGCATCGATACCCTGATCGCCCTGCTGGAGAAACATCCGCAGGACAAGTTCCTGCTGATCTGCCGCAGCCAGGCCAAGGTGCTGGCGCTGGAAGAAGCACTGCGCACGAAGAGCGGCGTCGGCGTGGCGCGATTCCACGAAGGCCTCAGCATCGTGCAGCGCGACCGCAACGCCGCGTACTTCGCCCAGCCCGATGGCGCGCGACTGCTGCTGTGCTCGGAAATCGGCTCGGAAGGGCGCAACTTCCAGTTCGCGCACCGATTGGTGCTGTGGGACCTGCCGCTGGACCCGGACCTGCTCGAACAGCGCATCGGCCGGCTCGACCGCATCGGCCAGAAGCACGACATCGCCATCCACATCCTGGCCGTGGCCGACAGCGCCCAGCACGTGCTGGCACGCTGGTACGACGAAGGCGTGGATGCCTTCCGCTCAAGCCCGGCCGACGGCCGCGAACTGCTGCGCCGCTATGGCGAGCCGCTGGCGCGACTGGCCGACGAGCATGCGCGCGGCGACGACAACCGCGACCAGGAACTCGACGTCCTGCTCGCCGAAACCCGTGCCAGCCACGAGCAGATGGCGGCACTGATCCGCGGCGGCCGCGACCACCTGCTGGAGCTCGCTTCCAGCCGCGACCCGCACGCCGACGAACTGCAGCAGGCCTTCCGCCGCGACGACCATGATCCGGGTCGCGACGCCTTCGTGCAGCGCCTGCTGGAAGCATTCGGCATCCACGCCGAGGAACTCGGCGGCCAGGTGCTGCTGCTCGATCCGCAATACCTTTCCACCGACGCCCTGCCCGGCTTCGCCGAAGGTCCGCAGTCGGTCACCTTCTCGCGGGAGGTGGCGCTGTCGCGCGAGGACTTGCCGCTGCTGCGGCTCGACCACCCGCTGGTGGCCGGCGCACTGGACCTGGCGCTGTCCGGCGAACAGGGCAACGCCGCCTTCATGGTCGACGACGTGCTGGCCCCGCGCACCGCGCTGCTGCAGGCGGTGTACGTGCTCGAATGCGTGGCCGACCGCCGACTCGACGCCGAGCGCTTCCTGCCGCCCTCGCCGCTGGTGGTCACCGTGGACACCCGGCTGGCCGAGCGCGCCGACTTCACGCCCAGCGACACCGCGCTGCGCAAGGCCAATGACCGACACATCGAGGTGGCGCGCTACCGCAAGTTCCTCGGCAAGCTGGTGCCGCCGATGCTGGAACGCGCCGAGGCGCTGGCCGGCACTCGTGCGCAGGCGCTCATCGACGCGGCGGTGAGCGGCGCCACCACATCGCTGGACAACGAACTCTCGCGGCTGCTGGCCCTGCGTGCGGTGAACCCGTCGATCAGCGACACCGAAATCGCCGCCGTCGCCGACGAACGCCAAGCCCTGCTGGACGCCTTGCCGCAGGCGCGCCTGCGGCTGGATGCGGTGCGCTTCGTGGTCAGCGCGGACTTCCTCGCCCTGCGCTGAGCGGCCTGCCCCTGCAGGGCGGGCACTGCCCGCCAGCTCCTTGTTTGGTGAGGTGGGAGACGGCGGGCGGTGCACGCCCTGCACTCCGTCGAATCCCGCCGCTACCGCATCAACCGCCGCGTCGGCTTGATCGGCAGTTTGCCGCGCCAGTACTGGATCAACACGATGCCGCCGACCATGCCGCCGAGGTGGGCGAAATGGGCGACGCCGGCCTGGGTACCGGTCACGCCCAGCACCAACTCCACCGCCGCGTAGCCGATCACGAAGATCCACGCGGGGATCGGCACCGGCAGGAAGATCAGCATCATCTTCTCGTGCGGATACAGCATGCCGAATGCCAGCAACAGGCCGAAGATCGCGCCTGACGCACCCAGTGTGGGATAGAAGCCGTGGGTGAACCAGTGCACCACGATCAGCTGGGCCACCGCCGCGACGACCGCGCAGACGAAGTAGTAGATGATGAAATTGCGCGCCCCGAAAGTGCGCTCGATGGTGCCCCCAAACATGAACAGCGCGAACATGTTGAACGCGATGTGGGTCAGGCCGCCGTGCATGA
>CALCWL010000459.1 GCA_937906285.1 uncultured Rhodanobacter sp.
GCCCAGTTGCCGATAGACCCGGGCCAGCCCGAGGTAGAAGCGCGGGTCGCCGTGGTACAGGCGGATGGCACGCCGGTAGTGCTGCACCGCGCCGGCGTAGTCGCCCCGTTTTTCGTTGTCCATGGCCAGCAGGAACTGGAAGTACGGGTCTTTTCGCTGCACCTTTTCCAGTCGCTGCTGGAAGCGGGCGCGGCGCAGCTCGTCGCCCTGGCTGCGATACAACGTGACCAGGTTGAACAGCGCACCGGCATGCGCGGGGTCCAGCTCCAGTGCCTTCAGATAGTTGCGCTCGGCGCCGTGCGGGTCGCCCAGACGCAGCCGCAACACCCCGGCATTGGCCCGGCCGCTGGCATAGCGCGGCGCCAGTTGCAGGGTCACTGCCATGTAGGGCGCGGCGATCTTCGGATCGTCGTCGGCCAGCAGTTCGGCGGCGCGGTTGTTGTAATAGAGCGCCAGCAATTGCTGATCGGAGATGGACTCGGGCGGATGCCGCGTCAGCACCTCGTCGCGGGCCACGTCGACGGTGTAACGCATGCGGCCGATGGCGACTTGCGCGTTGACGTGGTTGAAGCGGTAGACCACGTTGTCCTGCACGCGCCAGGCCACGACGTCGTCGATCTCCTGCGCGCGGGCATCCAGCCCGGCCTCGCGCGCCAGCGCCACGGTGAGCAGGGTGAAGGTGAGGCAGTTGGCCTGACGCAGCCGGTACGCCTGCGCCACCGTCAAGGTGGCGTCGGCGGCGTAGGTCATGCCCAGGCCGGCAGGGTCGAACAGGAACGCCACCAGGCGCTGCAGCCGCTGCCGGTCCGACCCGCCGCCGTCGATGACCTGTTGCTGCAACTGCGCACGCAAGGCCGGCGGAATCGCCATGACCTGTTCGGGGGGCGGCATCGGCTCCGGCGGCGGCATGGCCGGGGCGGGCGCGGTGGCCACCGACCACGCCAGCATCGCCGCATGCATCCAGGCCACCATGCCGGAACCCTCCACGCACAAGGCGGGAACGTTTGACGCGGCCAGTCTAGACCTTTTCGCGCGTGGCGAACGGCGCGGCGAATCAGGCCTTGCGCAGCAGCCGGTACGCCGCGGTTTCCAGCGCGGTCACCCCTTCGGCGGCGAAACCCGGCTGCTCGGCCAGGATGTCGCGGCGCTCCAGCAATTCCACCACCCAGTCGCGGCCGTAGCGCTCGTGCACCTCGGCCTCGGGCACGGCAAACGGCGGGCCCTGCTTTTCGTGCGGCGGATAATCGAGCGTGATCAGCAGGCCGCGGCAGCCGGCAGGCAGCCTTGCGTGCAGCTCGTCCACGTAGCGACGACGGAGCTCCGGCGGCAACGCGATCAGCGCGGCGCGGTCGTACACCGCCGAGCAGTCGGCGAGCAGGTCGGCATCGAGCCCGAACACGTCGCCGCAGATCAGCTCGATGTTGCCGGCCACATGGCGACGGCCATAGGTCGAGGCGGACACCTGCGGCGTCAGTCCGTGTTCGGCGAAGAACTGCTCCACCGCCAGCGGCGACAACTCCACGCCCAGCACGCGATGTCCCTGGGCGGCGAGCCAGACCATGTCCAGCGACTTGCCGGCCAGCGGCACCAGCACACGGGTATCCGGCGCCAGCGCCAGCGTCGACCAGTGCGCGAGCAACAGCGGCGTGGGTCGATCCTGGTGAAAGCCGGTGCGGCCCTCGCGCCAGCGCCGATGCCAGAATTCGGGTTCCATGGCTTGCCTCCGGTGAACATGCGTGCGCACGGTAACAGGGTGTGCGTGACGCCGGCGCCCCGGCGCAGCTTGCTCAGCGATTATCGCCTTTCGGGAAACGCACCCGTTCCGGCTGTGCGTTGAGCTGCTCGAGCATCGCCACCAGCAGCCGCGACTTGACGCTGCCGGCGCGGCGGGGATCGACCACGTAGCGCACCTTGGCGTCGATCCAGGTGTTGGCGTTGACGCGGAACAGCACCGCCGGGCGCTCCTGCACCTCGACCTCGTCCACCGGCGTGGCGGCCAGTACCTCGCGGAACTGGCGCACGCGCTCGATCATCGCCTCGCCCAGTTCCTTCTCGGCCGCGCGCTGCATCACCTCGCGGACGAAACCCAGGTCGCTGTCGTAGGCGATCTGGAAGGAGATCTCGTTCCAGATGTACGGGAACATCTCCCACGAGAAGTTGCACACCGCGCTGGTCAGCACGTTGGCGTTGGGAAACTTGATCAACCGCCCGCTGGGATGGTTGCTCGACACGTACGGCCCGCCGACTTCCCACAGCGTGGTATCCAGGTAGGTCACCTCGATCACGTCGCCGGTGTGTTCGCCGATGCTGATGCGGTCACCCACGCGGTACGGCCGCCGCGCCAGGATGTAGACCCAACCGATGAAGCTGGTGATCGGCGTCTGCAGCGCAAACCCCAGCACCAGCGAGATCAGCCCCAGCGACGCAGCCGCGGCGTACCAGTTGGCAAACAGCATGGAGACCACGATCAGCGCGATCAGCAGGAACACCACGAGGGTGAGGATGCGCCGGAAGTTGTAGCGGGTTACCGCGTCGTCGATGCGATCGATGACCCTGGCCCGAAGCAGCCGTCCGATCCCCAGGGTGAGCACGATCGCCATCGCGCCCACGGTGATCCGCCGCAGCGGCTGCGCATAGCCGTCGGCCAGCGGCAGCAGCTCCAGCCGCAGCAGGTAATAGGCCGTGGCCAGGCCCAGCAGCAGCAGCGCATAGCCGACCAGCCACCAGGCGTGGCTGCCGGTGCCGGTCTGCCGGGTTTGCGTGGCCATGCGCGAACTCCCGTGGGTTCGCGCCAATCTGCGCGTGGCCGCGTATGCGGGGCGTCGAGGACGCTTGTGCAACACATCGGTTGCATGTTTGGCGTGGCCCGTGCATCATGCAACCTTCCGGTTGCCATCGAGGATTGCCCATGGTCACGTCGACTGATCGCATCGAACAGCACATCCTGCTGCGCGCGCCGCTGGAACGCGTATGGCACGCGCTGACCGACGCCCGCGCATTCGGCACCTGGTTCGGCATGGCGCTGGACGGCCCCTTCGTCGCCGGGCAGCCGATCACCGGCACGATCCAGCCCACCCAGGTCGACGCCGAAGTCGCCCGATTGCAGGCGCCGCATGCCGGCACGCCGTTCACGCTGTACGTCGAACGCATCGAGCCGATGCGCGTGTTTGCCTGGCGCTGGCACCCCTATGCGATCGAACCAGGCATGGACTACGACAAGGAGCCGACCACCCTGGTCACCTTCGAACTCGAAGCGCTGGCCGAGGGCATCATGCTGCGGCTCACCGAGTCCGGCTTCGACCGGTTGCCGGCCGCGCGCCGCGACGCCGCACTGCGCGCCAACGCCGGTGGCTGGGCCATGCAGATGGGGAATATCGAGAAATATGTCGCCGCGCACTGAACGTTCCCGCCGCAAGCCCGCCGCGTGGTCCGCCAGCGCGCCGGTGTTCGCCGCGCTGGGCGATGCCACCCGGCTGCGGCTGGTCGCCGTGCTGTGTGCCGGCGGCGCGCTGTCGATCGCCCAGCTCACCGCGGGCACCGCCATCACCCGCCAGGCCGTCACCAAGCATCTGCAGGTGCTTGCCGACGCCGGCCTGGTGCAGGACCTGCGCCGCGGTCGCGAGCGGTTGTGGGAGTTCACGCCGGCACGGCTGGACGAGGCGCGTCAGGCGCTGGACGCGATCAGCGCGCAGTGGGGCACGGCGCTGGCGCGGCTGCAGCGTTTCGTCGAGTCGTGATGGCGGCGGCAGGCTGCTGAAGCCGCCGGTCATGCCTTCGGTCGGGTCCGATCCGCGCCGGAGAGCCGGCGCGCCAGCCCGAGCAGCAGCATCGCGCCACAACTGAGCGCACCCCACAGCAGGATCTCGAACGGCCACAGATTGTGCGAAGTGGGATCGCGCGCAGTGTCGACGACGATGCGCAGCAGCACGAAGGCGACCGCCGCCAGCGGCACGGCGGCCGCCCAGCGCCAGGGGCCGCGCCAGCGCCACACGCCCCATGCCGGCGCGGCCACACCGACCAGCCCCAGCGCAACCATGGTCAACATGAAGCCGCCGAACAGGGCCACGTCGCCCGCACTCGACGGTGTGCGCATGCGGTGGTCGTGGTCGGCCTGTTGCGCGGCCTGGTCGGTGGCGCCCAGCGTGGTCACCCAGGCCGGCGGCAGCGTTAGCCGGGCAGCCTGATCGCCTGCCGTCACGGCCACCGGCAAGCTCGCCATCAGCGTGGTGCCATCGCGCGTACCGTCGCCGGCTTCGACGCGCACTTCGTCCACCCGGTCACCCGGATCGAACAGGAAAAACCAGCCCATCGCCTCGCCGCTGCCTGCCGGATAGACACGCGAGGGATTGCTGCCGGCCCTGGCCGGTTCGCCGCCCAGGTAAGGGCGCACCCAGATCCGCAGCGGCCGGTCGCTGCTGTAATGCAGGTGCACGTAGAAGTGCTGGTTGCGGGCCAGCGTCACCGCGGCGCCTGCGGGATAGGTGCCGGTGATTTCCACATGCGTTGCCGCCTGCGCCACGACGGCGACACTCAGCGCCAGCACAACCGCAGCCACCCCTGCCATCCACCTGAACATCGCCGCACCCCTGCCTGCGTGTGCGCGGAGCATAGCAAGGCGGCGTGCGGCGGTTCAGTGCCGGGGTCGCTTCAGCACGAACCGACCAGCTCATGCGCGAACGAACGCGCCGCCGCCATCGCCTCGCGCTCGTCGGCGAAATGTTCGGCGGGCACGGTGCGCAGGCTGCCGTCCGGCAGGCGCACCGACACGCTGAGCAGGCCGTCGTCCTGCCGCTTGAGCAGGGCGGCGAAGGTTTTGCCGCTATCTTCGAATGAGAACTCGTCGGGGTCGCTTGGCATGGCGTGTTCCTCGGGAAGTGAGCGGACCCATCCATGCCACAGCGTCCGTGAAGAACGCTACAACTGCTCGGCGGCCAGCGACGACAGCCAGTCGAACACGCGCTGGCGCCACGGCCGATCGCGCCACTGCGCCAGGGTGAGTTCGCGCGAGCGGGCGATGTCCTGGTCGATCACCGCGGTCATGTGCGCGGCGAACGCATGGTCGTAGATGATGATGTTGGATTCGTCGTTGAGCCGGAACGAGCGATTGTCGAAGTTGGCCGAGCCGGCAATGGCGAGATAGCCGTCCACCACCATCAGCTTGTCGTGAAAGAGCGCGCGCTGGTAGCGGTAGATATGCGCGCCGGCGCGCAACATCGCGCCCCACCGCGCCTGCGAGGCGTCGCGCACCACTTCGCTGTCGGTATAGGGGCCCGGCACCACCAGGCGGATCTGCACGCCGCGCTTCAGCGCGTCGCGCAGCGCGGTGAGGGTGAGCTCGTCGGGCACGAAGTACGCCGCCTCCAGGTCGATGCAGCGGCGTGCGCCGTCGATCGCCATCAGGTACATCAGCTGCATGTTCTCGCTGCCGCCATCGGGCGAGCTGGCGAACGCCTGCACAGCCAGCTCGCCGCGGCGGACAAGTTCCGGGTAGTAGTCCGTGCCCAGCAAGACCTCGCCGGTCGTGGCGAGCCAGTTTTGCGAGAAGATCGCCTGCATCTGCTCCGCCGCCGGGCCCTCCACCCGGAACTGCATGTCGCGCCAGCGGTCCGGCTGCAGGCCGTTGCCCTCCCACGCATCGGCGATGCCCACCCCGCCGTTGAACGCCACCTGGCCGTCCACGATCAGCAGCTTGCGGTGGGTGCGGTTGTTGACGCGGTCCAGCGAGTACCAGTGCAGCGGATGGAAATACTCGAAGCGCACGCCGCCGGCGCGCAGCGCGTCGATCACCTCCTGTTTCATGCGCACCGAGCCCACCCAGTCGGCCAGCACGCGCACCTTCACCCCGGCGCGCGCGCGTTCGGTCAGCGCGGCGACGAAGCGTTTCGACACCTCGCCCGACCAGTAGATGTAGGTTTCCATGTTGACGCTGTGGCGGGCGCCGCGGATCGCGGCCAGCATGGCCGGAAAGATCTGCTCGCCATTCTGGAAATCCGCCACCGCATTGCCGTCGCTGATGGGAGCGCCCAGCATGGTGCCGATCTCGCGCCGGAACTGCGCACTCTCCACCGCGCTGACGTGGCCCAGCCGGTGTTCGAGCTGTTTTTCCTGCGGCCACACGTTGAGCAGCACGATGCCGATCAGCGCCGCCGCCAGCGCGCCTGCCGCCAGCCACAAGATGCGTCGCCGCCACCGTGATGCTTCCGCCATCGCGCCTGTCCCGGGCCATTCACTTCGCGCCAGCGTGCCGCGGCGGATGCAGCGAAGGCGTGATGCACTTCGAGCGCACCGGCGGGCAGAGCAGCCGCCACGTGAACCGGCCCGAAGCCGTCGCCCGCCTTGACGCCGCACTGGGCCATCGCCGACCCGCCGTTAACCGCCTTCGGGCCAGCATGTGTCTCCACCCGACCGGAGAGCATCGACATGTCCAAAGGCGACAAATCCTCCTACACCGACAAACAGAAGCGCCAGGCTGCCCACATCGAGAAAAGCGAAAAGAAGGAGGGCAAATCGGAAAAGAGCGCCGAACGCATCGCCTGGGCCACCGTGAACAAGCAGGATGGTGGTGGCAAGAAGAAGTCGTGAGCGGCACGGGCGGGCCATCGGGTGGTCGCGCCTGCAACTGCCTCTGTCGCCCGAAAGGCCCGCCCCGTCTCCCGCCTTCATTCCCGCGAAAGCGGGAATGAAGGCCCCGAAGGGCGGCAACCCTTCGACCAGCGTGCCTGCGAGTTGACCTCGCCGCGCCGCGTGGCCTAGGGAATCATTCGAGAACCGACATGTGAAGAGAACCTGCGCTCCGACGCCGCCCCGCCATGCCGTAGTCTCTCGCGTACCCCGATGGTCGCGAGCGGAGCGGATCATGCACCTGCGCTGGATCATCTTCCTGCTGCTTCTGCTGAGCATCGACGCGCGCGCCGGCGATCCGGTCGCCACGGTGCGCGTGGCCTTCGACCGCGATGGCATCACCGACATCCGCGCGCACGGATTCGCGGACAAGGCCACCGGCCGCGAGGTCACCGCGAACGATCCGGTGCGCATCGCCTCGATCTCCAAACTGGTCACCGCGCTGGGCGTGATGCGGCTGGTGGAGGCGGGCAAGCTCGACCTGGATGCGGACGCCTCCGACCTGCTCGGCTGGCGGTTGCGCAATCCGGCCTTCCCGCGGGTGCCGATCACCCTGCGCCTGCTGCTGTCGCACCGCTCCAGCCTCACCGACGCGGCCGGCTACTGGCAGACGCCGCTGGGCGGCGAGCTGCGCGACATCCTCAAGGATCCCCGCGCGTGGGATACGAAGCACGCACCCGGCCGCTACTTCCGCTACACCAACCTCAACTTTCCGCTGGTGGCGCAGATCATGGAGCGCGCCACCGGCGAGCGCTTCGACCAGCTGATGGCGCGCCTGGTGCTGCAGCCGCTGGGCATCGACGCCTGCTTCAACTGGGCGCTGTGCAGCGACGCCACCGCTGCCCGCGCGGTGGTGCTGTACGACGCCGACGGCAAGCCGGCGAAGGACGACAACCACGGCCGCAAACCCGACTGCCCGGTGATGCCGGCCCGCGACGGCAGCTGCGACCTGTCGCAATGGCGCGCCGGCGACAACGGCGCCCTGTTCTCGCCGCAAGGCGGCCTGCGCATCTCCGCCAGGGGCCTGGCGCGCATCGGCCAGCTGTTGCTCGGCAACGGCAGCATCGGCGGCAAGCGCCTGCTCAAACCCGGCTCGATCCAGACCATGATCGCCCCCGCGTGGCAATACCGCCCCGGCAATGGGCTGACCTGGGAGGAAGACACCGGTGACGCCGATGCCGGCTTCTTCTGCCGCTACGGCCTCGCCGTGCAGACGCTGGCGACGCGCGCGCCAGGCTGCCGCGACGATCCGTTCGGCGACGGCGTGGCGCGCGTCGGACATTCCGGTTCCGCCTACGGCCTGCAGGCCGGGCTGTGGGTGGATCGCAAGCACGGTATCG
>CALCWL010000460.1 GCA_937906285.1 uncultured Rhodanobacter sp.
CGATGAGCTCGGGTTCAGAGAGTTTGTCGATATCGATGATCATGAGGTCTAACGCCCGAGGTAACCGGCGCAAAGACCGCGTAGCGGGATTTGCGTCCGGTTGACCGAGTTGTTAGCGCTCATACATTCCCCGACCTTACCAGCTTCCAGTATTGGACCCCCATTGCGGTCAGTTTGCAGGATTTGCTATTTATTGCCGCGAAATACATAAATTGCTCGCCGATCGGGACAACAAGGCCCACGCGTTCCATTTTTTGCAAATTCTGGAATTGTTTCACCTTCTCCGGATCATGCTGCGCTGCAGTGAACTCGTACTCTGGCGACAAGGCAAATTCGTCGTAGGGCGACGGGAAGTAGTTGGTGATCTCTCTGAGCACGGCAGGTGGTATCGGCGGCGAGACTGTTCGCAGCGATACAAACTCAGATACATTCGTCTTGAAGACTGGACGTTGCGCCCAAGGCCCCAGCGCACGATCTATGTAAGCGTAAACGCTGCCGGGCGATACATTGCCTACAAGGTCTGCGCTTCCACCCTGCAGTGCATCAAGCAGAAGCGCCGTAAACACTCCTTGACCACCGGTCTCGAGCGCACTTTCGTCCGTGCGGCAAGCCACAAGTACCGTAACTCCGTCGGCGAGTTCTGAGAATTTGCCTTCGGCAAGAGTTGGTGACCCCATTGAGCCGGCGTGACAGCAGTCTAGAATTACCAACCGGTTCTTGGCTGCCGAATGGTTGGCCGCACCAAGAACGTCATCCATTGAAACGCCTTCGTCATACCTTGCGTGATCTGGTGTGACAAGGTAGCCGCCATACGGCCCCAAATAGCCGTGGCCGGAGAAGTACAACAACGCTACGTCCGGGTTACCAGAATAAAGATCCTGAATTTCGGCCTTGAGGCTGCTGCGGGTGATGGCGGTCGAGCTCGATAGAATGCGCCGCACGCCAAAGTTTGGAGAACCGTCGCTGTGTCGCTCCAAGAGTGAAGCAAGGGATACGGCGTCGTTGATGCAGCCCGTCAGCGGATTCTTCGGGTAATCGTTAATACCTACAACCAGCGCTTTCCGCATTGCGGCCTCCTACAGCGTGTCTAGCCAACCCTTAATGTTAGGCCAAGTCCAGTTTACGATACGAACGCCGTCTAGCTCACCTGGGAGCGTCGCTGGTTTATCATCTCCGTGCCCCCAGATTCCTCGACGTGGAATTCCTTCCTCTTTGGCGCATTTGACCTCCCAAAGCTGACCATCCGCCTTCTTCGTGTTCTTAGTAACGATGATCAGCATGCCATCACAACCCTTGATCTTCGTACGGCAGTTCGTCTTCCACGCGGAGTCCCATGGTTGCTTTACCGACATGTCCACAAAGCTGAATGGCGATTTCTCGTTGCGCGCTTGGCCAACAAGAAAGTCGCGTAACGTCTTGTCCTCAACGGCGAAACTGATAAATATTCTATTCTTTACTGCCATGACAAATCTCCTTGTCGGTTGAAGTTATGGCACGAAGGCTGATGAGCGCTAACGCTGGAGTTAAGCGGCGTGCGGCTTTTCGCACGTCCGCTTGGACGAATTGTTAGACCTGCGACGCGACAAGCTCATGGCAGGCCGTAATGATGTGCGGCAATGTTGTTGCATGGTTGATGCCGAGATGCTCGTGGCCATCTTGTTCGTGCGCTAGCAATTCGAACACTAATAGTTGAGATGGATAGTTGTTCTTTTGGCAAACGGTCGCGATCAAGCCGCAGCCGAGATGAGGCTCCATCTTGCCAGAAATGATTTCCTTGGCGACGCGGACAGCATCTTCGATTGTTTCGAATGACTGCATAGTTTGTTTGCAGGTCTAACGCTAAATAGACCCCAAAAGTGAGGTGTTGCGCCGAGTATGCGGCGGTGCGGGTGCTCGCACAAGCGAGGGGTTCTTGCGCCGGATCATGGGCTTGCGAATGGTGGGCGGAGCTTGATGCGGGTACTTTCCGTTGTTATCAGGAACTTCTCGGGCGGTATGAGTTACCGCTGCACATATGAGGGTGTAACGGGGAAGCAGGTGTCGGGGACAGTTCGTGGCTGCCTGCCACAGAGAAAGCTGTCCCCGCGCCTTCCGCTCACGGCATCGCGAAGCTGTTGTTGCCGCGATCGCTGTCCGGCAGCGCCAGCGCCGGATCGATCGTGGCGGATTTGAGCTTGCGCGTGCCGTCGACGTGGATCACGTAGCTGCGGTGCTGCATCCAGGTTTCCCATGGCACGCGCACGTCCTGCTTGCTGCCGTCGTCGTAGACGAGTTGCAGGGTGGCGGGCAGCACCAACTGGTCGAGGTTGGCCACGGTGACGTCGACGCCCTTGCGGTAGTCGCCGTCGGTGTAGGCGGCCTTCTGTACGGCCATGTCGAATTGCCAGTTGTGCTCGAACCAGCCACGCCAGAACCAGCCGAGGTCTTCGCCGGTGTCGCTTTCGATGAAGCGGAAGAAGTCGGACGGGCTGGGGTGCCTGCCGGCCCAGGTGGCGATGTAGCGACGGAAGGCGGGGTCGAAGCGTTCCGGGCCGATGATTTCCTCGCGCAGCAGCACCAGGCCGAAGGCGGCCTTGAAGTAGGTGATCGGGTGACGGTATTTCTCGGCGATCGCGTCGGCGTAGGTCAGCGGCGGCGGCGCGTCGGCATCCTTCAGGATGGCGGCGATCTGTTCGGCCGGGGTGCCCTTGCCGGGGGCGTATTCGCTGTCGCGCTTGGGCGCGTACTTGCCGCCGTCGAAGGCCTCGGCTTCGTACACGTCGACGAAGGTGTTGAAGCCCTCGTCCATCCACGCATCGCGCCGCTCGTTGCTGCCCACGATCATCGGGAACCAGGTGTGGCCGATCTCGTGGGCGATCAGCATCTGCAGGCTCTTGCCCGCGGCCTTCTTGTGGTCGAAGGTGATGCCCGGGTATTCCATGCCGCCGGCGGTGCCGGCCTCGTTGATGGCGACGGGGTACGGATACGGGTAGTAGGTGCGCGAGAAGAACTCGACCGACTTTTTCAGGTTCTGCGTGGCCACGCCCCAGGCCTGGTCGCCGGCGCTTTCCACCGGGTAGGCCGACATCGCCAGCGCGGTCTTGCCGTCGGGCAGGTTGATGCGCGCGGCATCCCAGATGTACGCCTTGGACGCGCCGAAGGCCACGTCGCGGGCGTTCTTCATGGCGAAGTGCCAGGTCAGCGTGCCGCCCTGTTTCGGGCGGCTGGCCGGGTCGCCGACTTCGGCGGCGCTGCGGATCGTCACGGTGGCGTCGCTGTGGCGGGCTTGGTCCAGGCGCTTGCGTTCGGTGGCGGTCAGCACGTCCTGCGGGTTGAGCAGTTCGCCGGAGCCGACCACCAGCATGTCCGCGGGCACGGTGACGCGATAGTCGAAGTCGCCGTATTCGAGGTAGAACTCGCTGTTGAGGTAGGGCTGGGTATCCCAGCCGCGCAGGTCGTCGTAGACGGCCATGCGCGGATACCACTGCGCCATCTCGAAGATGTCGCCCTGCCTGTTCGCGTTGACGTCGGTGCGCCCGCCGAACTCGCCGGGCACGGTGTAATCCCAGCTGATGTGCAGCTTGAGCCGGCCGCCGTGGCCCTTGAGCGCGGTGGGCAGGGTGACCTGCATGCGGGTGTCGCTGATCACCCAGGGCGCCTTCTGCCTGTGGCCGCCGGCGTCTTCCACCTCGACCGAGCGGATGTGCTCGCCGCTGGTGAACTCGGTGGGGAACTTGCCGCCGCCGAACGCGCCGCGTGCATCCTTGCGGTAGCGGTTCTGTTCGATCTGCAGCCACAGCACTTCCAGCGTGTCGGGGCTGTGGTTGGTGTAGCTGATCACTTCGCTGCCGCTGAGCTTGCGCGTCGACGGATCCAGCGTCGCCCCGATGCGGTAGTCGGCGCGGTTCTGCCAGAACGCCGGGCCGGGCTTGCCGCTGGCGTCGCGCATGGCATTGGCCGGCTGCGGGTAGGTGTACGGGGCGAAGGTCTGTAGCGGGTTGAACGCAGGTGCTGCCGTGTCGGCGGCGAAGGCGGGCGACACCAGCAGGGCGGCAAGCGTGGCGGCGAGGGTGCAGGTGAGTTTGTTCATGCGCGGCCTTGGGAAGGGGGCGTGGTGTGTTCGCGGCGACGATGCAGCGCCAGCAGTTCGTGGCAGGCACCCATCGTGTGGTAGTCGGTCTTGCCGGCCGGGCTCTTCTCGTCGCTGATCTTGCGGTTGTCGGGGGTGAGGATGCGGTACCAGGCGCCGTACCGGTGATCCACGAAATGCTCCCACGCGTAGCTCCACAGGCGCCTGTACCAGTCGTCATGGACCGCCTCGCCGGTGCGCGCATGCAGCAGCGCGGCGGCGGCCAGCGATTCGGCTTGCACCCAGAAATATTTCTCGTCGTCGCAGATGCTGCCGTCCGGCGCGAAGCCGTAGCAGATGCCGCCGTGGGTCGCGTCCCACGCATGGGCCAGGGCGCGGTCGAACAGTTCCTTCGCGCGCGGCAGCAGCCAGTCGTGCGGCGTGCCGCGCGCGGCCAGCAGCGGCTCCATGATCAGCAGCAGCTTGGCCCACTCGGTCTGGTGGCCGGGCTGGAAGCCCCAGGGCTTGAACAGGTTCTTCGGGTCGTCCCGGTTGAAATCCGGGTCGATGTTCCAGTGGCGGTCGTAGTGCTCCCACACCAGGCCGCCGGCCTTGGCGGCCTGGTCGCGGGTCATCCGGTCGGCAAGGGTGTACGCGCGGTCGAGGTAGCGCGGCGTGCCGGTGGCCTGGTAGGCGGCGAGCATGGCCTCGCACATGTGCATGTTGGCGTTCTGGCCGCGGTAGTCGCTGAAGTGCCAGTCGGCATCGGCCTCGTCGCGGTACAGCCGTGCGTCGGCCTCCCAGTAGCGCTGTTCGAGCAGGTTCCAGGTCTCGTCCATCCAGCCGCGGGCTTCGTCGATGCCGGCCT
>CALCWL010000461.1 GCA_937906285.1 uncultured Rhodanobacter sp.
GCGCGTTGTTGGCCAGGTTCAGCAGCACCTGCTTGATGCGCACCGCGTCGCCGACAACTTGCGCGGGAAGATCGTCGGCCACCTCCAGCACGAAGCGGATACCGCGCGCGTGCGCCAGCCCCTGCTCCAGCTGCGTCACGTCCTCCAGCAACTGGCGCGGGCTGAACGGCGCCGGCTCCAGCTCCAGCTTGCCGGCCTCGATGCGGGCCAGGTCGAGCGCGTCGTTGAGCAGTTTCAGCAGCATGTCGCCGGAACGTTGCATCGCGCGGGTGTAGTCGTGCTGCAGCGGGTCGAGCGGCGTGCTCAGCAGCAATTCGGCCATGCCCATCACGCCGGTCATCGGCGTGCGGATCTCGTGGCTCAGGGTGGCCAGGAACTGGGTCTTGGCTGCGCTGGCCGCCTCGGCCATCTGCCGCTGCTGCTCGGCCAACTGGATCTGGTGGCGCTGCGCCAGCCGCCGGCGCCAGCCGCGCAACGCCAGCGCGACCACGGCTGCCACCAGCAACAGGTAACCCAGCCATGCCCACCAGCGCAGCCACGGCGGCGCCTGCACCGTGACCAGCAGCGGCCGCGCCTTGCCCCACTGGCCGTCGGCGCCATGGCCGTGCACTTCCAGCGTATAACTGCCGGCGCCGAGCCCGACGAACTCGCGCTGGCCCTGGTTGCCGGTGCTCACCCAGCCACTGTCGAAACCGCCCATGTGGAAGAAGTAGCTGTTCGCCGCCGGGTCCACGTAGGACGACATGCGCGCCTCCACGCGCAGGTCGCGATCGCGCCAGCCCAGGTGCACCGGCTGCTCGGGTGACAGCGCCATGGTCTTGCCGGCGCGGCGCACGCTGACCCGGGTGAGCGACAGCAGCGGCAGCGGGCCGGGCCGTTCCAGCCGCGCCAGCTCGGCCGGCTGGAACGCGATGACCCCGCCGCTGCTGGCGGCAAGCAAGGTGCCGTTGGCCGCCATCACCGCCGAGCCGTTGGTGAACTCCGCATTGCTCAGGCCCTGCGCCGCGCCGAACTGGGTGAACGTGTGGGTCAGCGGGTTGAAGCGGCGCAGGCCGGGGCTGCTGAACAGCCACAGTTGCCCTTGCCGGTCGACCAGCATGGTGCGCAGGTCGGCGATCAGGCCCATCCGGCTGATGTCGACGCTGTCGTCGCGCGTGGCGCGCCCGTCCGCCAGGCGATAATGCTCAAGCGCGGTTTCGGTAGCGATCCAGAAGCCGTCGTCATCGAACGCGAAACTGTAGATCTCCCGTCGCGACACGCCCGGCACGAAGGCCAGCGGCTGTCCGGCCCCTTCGCTGCGCATCAGCCCGGCCATGCTGGCGTACCACACCGCGCCGTCATGCACGCGCAACTGGTCGAAGAAACGGGCGCCGTCCGGCGCATCGTCGGCCAGCAGCGGCGTGGACACCAGCGTGTCGGGGTCGATCGCGAACACGCCCTCGCCCCACGAGGCCCCGTAGATATGGCCGTCCGCGCCGGCGACCAGCGCGAGCGGCCGTTTCATGTGCGTCTGTTCGGGACTCAGCGTGAGCAGCTTGCCGTGGTCGTAGCGGTAGATGCGCCCGGGCCCTGTAATCCACAGGCGGCCGCGCGCATCCTCCGCCAGCGAGGTGAGATTGCCGTGCAGGCCGTGCAGCACATGGCTGACCTCGCCGGTTGCCGTATCCAGCTTGTCGACCCAACCGTTGTAGCCACCCACCCACAGCTCGTGGTCGCGCCCGGTCAGCACCGACAGCGCGGCGGTGTTGGACAGGCTGTCCGCATCGTCCGGAATGTGCGTGAAGCGCGCGAAGCCGTTCCAGCTCGGCGGCAGATAGGCGATGCTGGACTGGTCGAAGGCGAACCACAGGCCGCCTTCGCGATCGCGGAAAATCTGCCACAGGCGATCGCTGGGCAAGCCGCCGGGCAACAGCGGCGCGCCGGTGATGTGTTGCAGCCGGCCCGGCTCCGATTCGAGCCAGACGCCGTCGAGGCTGCCCAGCCACAAGCGCCCCTGGCTGTCGCGCACGCTGCTCAGGATGCGCGTGCTCGCCAGTTGCCGGTTCGCCAGCGGCCGCGCCACGCCATCGGCGCCGACCACCAGCAGACCGCCGCTGACCGCCACGCGGATCTCCTCGCCATCGCCTTCGATGCGCCACACCGCGCCGACATCGCCGCCGAACGCGGGATCGACCGCCACGCGGCGCAGCTTGCCGTCGGTCGAGCGCACGTAGAGGCCGCGCTCGCTGCCGATCCACAACCGCCCCTGGCTGTCGGCCAGCAGGGCGCGCGTAGCGCCGAAGGAAGCCGCCTGCTCGCTGCCGGCATCGAGCGGCACGGGATCGAAGCCGCTCTCGTCGCGGCGCATGCGGTCGAGTCCGCCCTGGGTGGCCACCCAGATCCGGCCATCGCTCGTCTGCGCGATGCTCCACACCTCGTCGTTGCTGAGGCTGTGCGGATCGTCATCCGCGTGCACCCAATGGCGGAAACGCCCGCTGTGCTGGTCGTAGACGGTCAGCCCCGCCGAGACACCGCCGGCCCAGATGCGATCGGCCTTGTCCGCGAGCAGGGTGTAGATCTGGTTGCTCGGCAGCGACAGCGGATCGCCGCTGGCATGCCGGAACACCTTGAACGTCACCCCATCGAAGCGCACCAGGCCGCCATCGGCGCCGAACCACATCATGCCGCGACGATCCTGCGCCACCGCGTAGATCGAACCGCTGGGCACGCCGTCGGCCACCCCATAACGACGGAACTGCGGCGTCGCCGGCATGCTCGCGCCACCGGCCGGCATCGCCACCGCCATGCTGGCGCCGCCGGCGGCCGCAGACCCCGGCGTGGCCACCGCCAGAACCGCACCCAACATGAGCGATGCAAGCATGCGCAGATTCCCCCGATCCGCCCCATCATGCCAAATCGGGTCCCTGGCGGCGAGCATCGCGCCGGCCCCGGAGCGATGCGTTTCACGCGACGCGCGTTATTCCGCCGCTTCAGGCGCCGCCAATGCCTTGCTGTAGAAACCCGAGGGATCGAAACAGCACACGCGTCGCTTGCCGGCGGCGAGCATGTCGCAGGCAGCGGCGATGCGTTGCGCGCGGGTCTTCGCCTGCCTGGCCGAGACGATCCAGTGGATCCAGTCGACGCGCGCGATCGTGGTGGTGGCATCCCAACCGGCACGGGCGGCGGGCGCATCGTCCAGCGCCTGGCGCAAGTCGGCCGGCAGCGCCGGTTCCGGTTCGTGCTTCACCGGCGTGATCTCCAGCGCCACGGTGTCGCCCACCTGCGCACCGGCAGTCTTGAGCAGGCGGCTGTCCAGCTTCAGCCAGTGGCTCAACTGACCATCCGGCTCCAGCGTCGCCTGGAAGCGGCGGCCGTTGATGCTGGCGTCGACCGTGGTGCGCCCGCGCCGCGGCAGCTTCTCGCTCGCCGGCCGCGGCAGCACCACGAAGGCCCACGCGGCATCGTCCGGTGTCGCCGGGCGCAGCACTTTCGCCTTGAAGCGGGAGGTGGTGTCCGCCTTGCTCATGTCGCATCGTCCTGGGGAAGGGGCTTGCCGCACGGCATGCGCGGATCGTACCGCGCATGCCGTGGTGCGGCGAAAGGGCCATCGGCCATGGGCGTACGCGGCGCACGAACCCCTACAATCGCCGGATGTCCCGACGCCTGCGCCTGCTGTTCGCCGCCCTGGCCATCGCCGCACTGCTGTGGCTGCTGTTTGCCGCGGCGGAACGTTTCCTCGCGCTGGCCCAACGCTTCCTCGCCCTGCCCGCACCGTTGCAGTGGACGCTGGGCCTGGTGCTGGCGACCTTCGCCGCCGCCGGTCTCGCCGTGCTGTGGTGGCTGCTGCGTCCGCGCCGCCGGCGCCGACCCTTGCCGGTGCCTGACCGCGCCAGCCTGGAGCAGCGCATCGACAAGTTGCGCGAACACGGCGCCGACACCGGCGCGCTCGCTGCCGAGCTGGGCGAACTCGACCAGCGCCGGCTCGGCGCGCGCCTGTACGTCGCGCTGTTCGGCGA
>CALCWL010000462.1 GCA_937906285.1 uncultured Rhodanobacter sp.
TGTTCGGGGTCGCGGGCGATGCCGGTGTAGACGCGGCCGTCGGCGCATTCGAGCAGGTAGACGGCCCAGGCGCCCGCGCCGGGGGCTTCGCTCATGCGTTCAGGCCCACTCGACCAGGCCTTCGGCGTCGCACACCTGCTTCCACGACGGTCGCGCCTTCAGGCGCGTGGCCAGCGCCGCCAGCTGCGGCCACTCGGTGGCCGGCTTGGGCATGTTGCGCGACCAGCGCATCAGCATCAGGGCGTACAGGTCGACCATGCTGAAGTGCTCGCCGAGCATGTACGGGCCATGCGCGGCGAGGTGGGCGTCGATCTTCGTCCAGCATTTTTCGATGCCGGCGCGCGCAGCCTGCTTGATCGTGTCGGCGCCTTCCGGCAGGTGTTCGCCGGGATAGAACCACTGGCGGAACAGCGGTTGCAGGTTGTTGGCCAGGTACAGCATCCACTGCAGGAAGTCCGCACGCTGCGCACTGCCGGGGGCCGGCGCCAGCGCCGCGTCGGGGTGCCGTTCGGTCAGCAGCATCGCCAGCGCGGCGGCTTCGCCGTGCGGCACGCCGTCGACCAGCAGCGTCGGCACCACACCGTTGGGGTTGATCGCCAGATACGCGGCGCTGCGCTGCTCGCCCTTGTCGAGGTCGACGCGCTTGAGTTCGTGCGGCGCGCCGATTTCCAGCAGGGCCAGGTGCACGAGCAGGTTGGCCGAGCCGGGGGCGTAGTAGAGCGTGTACATGGGTGGTAGTCCGTGGGAGTGATCCACGGATGATACGCCGGGAGAAAGGGCGAGAAGTGAGTGGAGAGGATTGAGAAACGAGAGAAAGCACATGAGCGGGAGGTCTCTGCTCTGTGCTCACTCCTGCTTCGCTCAGCCATCCAATTCCGACCAGCGCGCGTAGACTGCATCCAGTTCGGCCTGCAACTTCACCAGCGCCTCGTTCGCCTTGACGATGTCCGCGCTGTCCTGCTGGAAGAAGGTCGGGTCGGCCATTGCGGCGGTGCGCGCGGCGATGTCGGTTTCCAGTTGCTCGATGCGGCCGGGCAGCTGCTCCAGTTCGTGCTGCTCCTTGAAGCTGCGCTTGCGCTTCGCTGCGGCGGGTGCGGCCGGAGCGGCGGCGGGGGCGGCGGCCGGCTTGTTGCCGGCGGTTGTGCCGCGCGGCGCCGGGCGCTGGCGCAGCCAGTCGCTGTAGCCGCCCACGTATTCGCCGACCCGGCCGTCGCCTTCCAGCACCAGCGTGCTGGAGACCACGTTGTCGAGGAAGGCGCGGTCGTGCGAGACCAGCAGCAGGGTGCCCTGGTAGTCGGTCAGCAGTTCTTCCAGCAGCTCCAGTGTCTCGACGTCGAGGTCGTTGGTCGGTTCGTCCATCACCAGCAGGTTGGACGGCTGCGCGAACAGCTTGGCCAGCAGCAGGCGGTTGCGCTCGCCGCCGGACAGGCGGGTGATCGGCGCGCGTGCACGCTCGGGCGAGAACAGGAAGTCCTGCAGGTAGCCGATGATGTGCTTGCGCGATCCGTTGAGCTCGATGTACTCGCGGCCCTCGGCCACGTTGTCCAGCGCGTTGAGCTGGTCGTTGAGCTGCAGGCGGTGCTGGTCGAAGTAGGCGACCTGGATGCCAGTGCCGAGCTCGGCGCTGCCGCGTTGCGGCTTCAGTTCGCCCAGCATGATCTTCAGGAGCGTGCTCTTGCCGGCGCCATTCGGGCCGATGATGCCGATGCGGTCGCCGCGCATCACGGTGGTGGTGAGGTCGTCGATCAGCACGCGGCCGCCGTAGGCCTGGTGCACGTGCCGGAGGTCGATCACCTTCTTGCCCGAGGCCTGCGCGTTGGCCGCGGTCATCTTCACGTTGCCGCCCAGCTCGCGCCGCTGCGCGCGTTCCACGCGCAGCGCCTTCAGCGCGCGCACGCGGCCCTCGTTGCGGGTGCGCCGGGCCTTGATGCCCTGGCGGATCCACACTTCTTCCTGCGCCAGCTTCTTGTCGAACAGTGCGTTCGCCTGCGCCTCGGCGTGCAGGCGTTCCTCGCGACGGCGCAGGTAATTGTCGTAGTCGCCGGGCCAGTCGGTGAGCTGTCCGCGGTCGATCTCGACGATGCGCGTGGCCAGCGCGCGCAGGAAGGCGCGGTCGTGGGTGACGAACACGATGCTGCCGGGGAAGGACTTCAGGAAACCCTCCAGCCAGCCGATCGCCTCGATGTCGAGATGGTTGGTCGGCTCGTCCAGCAGCAGCACGTCGGGCTTGCGCACCAGCGCCTGGGCCAGCAGCACGCGGCGCTTCATGCCGCCGGACAACGCGGCGAAGTCGGTCTCGCCGGGCAGTTCCAGCTGGCTCAGCACGTCGCTGACCCGGCGGTCCAGGTCCCAGCCGTGCTGCGCCTCGATCTGGTGCTGCACGTCGCCGAGCGCGTCGAAGTCGCCTTCATTGAGCAGGTGATGGTAACGCGCGAGCAGTCGGCCGAGGTCGCCCAGCCCTTCGGCGACCACGTCGAACACGCTGCCGGCGGTGCCCTGCGGCACCTCCTGCGCCATGCGCGCCACCACGATGCCGTTCTGCACGCGCACCTCGCCGTCGTCGGCGTGCAGCTCGCCGGCGATCAGCTTCATCAGGGTGGACTTGCCTTCGCCGTTGCGGCCGACGATGCACACCCGCTCGTTCGCCTCGATCGACAGATCGACATGTTCGAGCAGGAGCGGGCCGCCGATGCTGAAGTCGACGCGTTGCAGTTGGATCAGGGACATCCGCGCATTGTAGCGGCTGAAGGTGTGGCGCTGGCCTCCCGCAAGAGATGCGGTGTCAATGCACCTGTCGGGGTGCGGGCGGCGGAAGGATGACCGCCGCCGGCGACAGCCGTTGGCGCAAGAGATCTGCGGCGAAATGAAAGTCGCGGCCCAGGTCCTTGCGCGAGAACGGGGTCTCCAGCATGCGCAGGGCCACCTCGAATGCGGTGAGGCGATTCCAGGCAAACTGGGTCCACGCCTCGTATTTGCGCTGGTTCATCGAGGCGACCAGGCTGCGGTTCGTGTTGCGCGCGAAGGCCGGTGGCAATCGCCATGCGTCAAACTCCGCCTCGGCAAGCGCGCCGCCGATGCCGCACGCGGCGAACAGGAAGCGGAGTTGCTCGGCTGCCATGTCGTGCAAGCGTTTCAGGTCAGCCGCACGGGCCGGCAGCACCAGCACGACCCCGGTGGCCGCGTTCATCAGCAGCGCGAACGGCCGCCGGTCGATGAAGTCGATATCCGCATACCATTCGCCCAGCGGATTGCCGGCGGGTGGCGGTTCCGGCGGCGCGGGTGGCGGGCGCAGGCGCTTCAACAGTTTCTGCGAGCAGCGAACGACGGTCACGGTGCACCTTCCGCCCGCGCGCGGGCATCTTGCAGCCAGGCCAGCGCGACGGCTTCGGAATTCTCGATGGCGATTTCCGCGGCACGCTTGCGCACCAGGCAATGCACGCAGGGCTTGCCGTTCCTCTCGCTCGGCGCGGCTTCGACCGCGGCCAGCGGGGCGCCGCCGAAAAGCTCGATCAGCGTGTCGCGATCGATGTCGTCGAGCAGGTGTTCGAGGCGCATGCTGCGGTCGTCCGTTGGGCGTAAAGGGGGATGCGCGGGTTATACCACTCATCGTCTTCGAGTGGTATAACCGAACAACCTTCCGGAGCGCTGCCATGGCCCTGTACCGCGAACTTCCCGCCGCCGCGCAAACTGCCTACGCCGAGCTGCAAGAGCTGGTGCAGGTGGCCGAGGCGCTGCGTTCGCCAGCATCGCTGACCGGCACGGTGGGCTGGAAGACGATCAAGGGCCGGCGCTACGCGTACTGGCAGTTCAAGGAGATCGACGGCCGCAAGCGCGAGTATTACCTGGGGCCGGAAGGCCCGCAGATCGCGGCGATCGAACGGGCGCGCGACCGTCCCGCGCCGGCGCTGGAGGCGGTGACGCGGCAGGCGCGCGCGGCGGTGGCGCACGGCAACCTGCCGACGCCGGCCAAGCCGTTCCGCATCGTCAAGCGCTTCGCCGACTACCAGTTCTTCCGCGCCGGCGGGTTGCTGGTGGGCACGCATGCGTTTCTCGCCATGGGCAACCAATTGGGCGTGGCCTGGGGTGAGGGTACACGCACGCTGGATCTGGATTTCGCCCATGCCGGCCCGGGCGGCGACGTGGCGGTGGCGCTTCCGGCCGATCTGAAGACGGACATGCCGGATGCGTTGAGATCGCTGCAGATGGGCTTTCTGCCGGCGCTGGGCGGCCGCCGCGGTTTCGCCAGTCAGTACGTCAGCGAGCGGGAGCCGGATCTGCGCATCGACTTCCTGACCGTGCCGCGGCGCAAGCGTGACGAGGTGCATGCGCCCGATTTGGGCGTGGCCTTGGTGCCGCTGAAGTTTCTCGATTATCTGCTGGAGCAGCCGGGCCAGGCCGTGCTGCTGGACATGGCCGATGCCTGCCTGGTGAACCTGCCCGATCCCGCACGTTATGGCTTGCACAAGTTGCTGGTGGCGGCCGAACGGGGCGCGCGGCACCCGAAGTACAACAAGGATATCGGCCAGGCGCTTGCCTTGATCGACTGGCACCTGGAACGCGCGCCGGCGCTGTTGCTGGATGCGTGGCGAGATCTGGCCGGACGTGGCGCCGGCTGGAAGAAGCGCGCGCGGCAATCGCTGGCCGCGGCGCCAGCGCGACAGCGCGAGCTGGTACGGCGTTTCGAGCAGGCAGCCGGTTTATGAAGTGATCGCTCGCCCAACCAAAACGGGCCGCGCGAGGCGGCCCGTTTCGTGTAGCGTGTCGCGCGCCGTCGGCGGCTTACTTCAGCTTCGCATCCTTGCGCAGCGCCTCGGCACGGTCGGTCTTCTCCCACGAGAACGCGGTGAAGGCCTTGCCGCTGGCGTCCTTCAGCTGCACCGGGGTGCGGCCGAAATGGCCGTAGCTGGCGGTCTGCTGGTACATCGGGTGGATCAGGTCGAGCATCTGCAGGATGCCGTACGGGCGCAGGTCGAAGTGCTTGCGGATCAGCTTCTCGATCTTCTCGTCGCTGATCTTGCCGGTGCCGAAGGTGGTGACCGAGATCGAGGTGGGGTGCGCCACGCCGATCGCGTAGCTGACCTGCACCTCGCAGCGGTCGGCGATGCCGGCAGCCACGATGTTCTTGGCCACGTAGCGCGCGGCGTAGGCGGCCGAACGGTCGACCTTGGACGGGTCCTTGCCGGAGAAGGCGCCGCCGCCATGGCGGGCCCAGCCGCCGTAGGGGTCGACGATGATCTTGCGGCCGGTCAGGCCGCAGTCGCCCACCGGGCCGCCGATCACGAACTTGCCGGTCGGGTTGATGTGGAACTTGGTGCCCTTGTGCAGCCACTTCGCCGGCAGCACCGGCTTGAGGATGGTTTCGCGCACGGCCTCGATCAGATCCTTCTGCTTCACGCCCGGGTCGTGCTGGGTCGACAGCACCACCGCGTCGATCGCCACGGCCTTGCCATTCTCGTAGCGCAGGGTGACCTGGCTCTTGGCGTCCGGGCGCAGCCACGGCAGCGGCGAGTTCTTCTGCTTGCGCACCTTGGCCTGCTGCTCGACCAGGCGATGCGAGAAGTGGATCGCCGCCGGCATGAAGGTCTTGGTTTCGTTGGTGGCGTAGCCGAACATCAGGCCCTGGTCGCCCGCGCCCTGGTCTTCCGGCTTCTTGCGGTCCACGCCCTGGTTGATGTCGGGCGACTGCTTGCCGATCAGGTCGAGCACGGCGTCGGAGATCTGGTCGGCGACCTTGTCCGGATGGCCTTCGGAGACCGATTCGGAGGTGAACAGGTAATTGGACATCGCGGTTTATATCCCTTTGTACGGATAGAAAGATAAAAGAGGTCGGGCATGATACATCGACCACTTCGACTTTGCAGCTTCCCCGCCCCGGGACTGCGGCGGGGGTGGGGTGCGGTTCAGCCGTCTGGACGGCCGAACGGGCCAGCTTCACGCACCGGCCCGGTCATGGGCCGGTCGCGCCGAAGGCGTTATCCAGCCGCTGCGGCCAGTTCGGCGCGTTGATCCGCTGCAGCAGCGAGGTGTCGATCGGTTCGCGCAGCCGGCTGCCGGTGGGCAGGGCGAAAGCATAGTCCTGTCGTTCCAGCAGCAGGGGCAACACCTTCAGCTGGCCGCGATAGTGCCGGCGGATATCCCAGCGCAGCAGCGGCTCGTCATAGACCACCGCATCGACGCGCCCGGCGGCCAGCTCGGCCAGCGCGGCATCGACGTCGCGGGCCCTGGTGTAATCGAGCTGTTGGCGGTCGAGCCAGGCGGCGCTGGTGCTGCCAGGCAGGCTGGCGATGCGCATGCCACCGAGGTCGGCGGCGCTGCGGATGCGTTCGCTGAGCTGGCCGACGGTCAGCGCGCTGGTGATCGCCGCGGTAAAGAACGACACGATGAGCAGCGCCGCCAGCATCCACACCAGACCGATGATGCGCCCGCCGACCGTGCGCGGCGCGGTGTCGCCGTAGCCGACCGTGGTCATGGTGACCATTGCCCACCAGAAGCCGGAGAAGATGCCCTGGCCGCGGCTGCCGCCGAATTGCTCCGGGTTGCGCTTGTGTTCGAGCAGCCAGACCAGGAAGCCGACCACCAGCAACAGCAGGGCCAGCGAGCCGATCACCTTGAGGAAGGCTGGCGACACCAGTGCCTGCGCCACCGCCAGCCAGCCGGCGGTCTGCCCGCCGCGCACCGCCAGGGCCAGCCCGGAGCTGATGATCGGGTGGGCGAAGTCCATGTGCTGCTCGCGCGCGGCGGTGGCGGTGATCGCGCCCAGCGCCACGTCCACCTTGCTGTCGCTGACGGCCTGCAGCAAACCGTCCAGATCGTAAGGCTGGTAGGCGTATTTCCAGCCGTGGTCGGCGGCGATCTCCTGCCACAGGTCGATCGCCAGGCCGCTGTAGTGGCCGTGGTCCTCGATCACGAACGGCGGCGCGACCTTCACTCCGACCAGCAGCGGCTGGTTCGCACGTTTGAGTTCGATGGCGGGCGTTACCGTCGCGGCGGTGCCGGCGGCGATCGGGTAGACCTTGACGGTCTGGCCGGCGGCGCGGACTCCGCTGACGGACATCAGTGCCAGCAGGGAGAACAGGCACAGCGGCCACAGACGTTTTCTCATCGGGGCTCCTCGAATGGCCAGGCGCAGGCACGACAATCCCGAGCCTAACGCAGGCATGGCCTGCGTGTCGTGACGGAGTGGTTCGCCGCCGCGGCTGTCACGCCGCTGTCGCACTGGAGCAATCGTGGTGTCGCGCGAGCTCTGCAAGCTGGCGGCAGGCCAACGCGAGGGGCGCGACATGCAAGCCATCGAGCAGCGTTTGCGGCAGCGCTATCCGCACTGGTTCCGCGGCCGCCGCGGGCGTCTCGCGGCGACCTTGCTGCGGCGGTGGGGGCGCTGGTCGGGCCTCGACCGGATCGACGCGTTCCACGCCGAACATGCGCATCTGCGCGGACTGGCCTTCGTCGAGGCGGGTATGCGTGAGCTCCAGCTGCGCTACGACGCCGATGCCGCCGCGCTGGCGCGCATACCCGCGCAGGGGCCGCTGCTGGTGGTCGCCAACCATCCTTGCGGCGCGCTCGATGCGCTGGCCCTGCTGGACATGGTGGGACGCGTGCGGCGCGACGTACGGGTGGTCGCCAACGAGGTGCTGGCACTGGTGGAGCCGCTGGCGGAGCTGCTGCTGCCGGTGCGCGTGTTCGGCGGCGTCGCCGGCGTGGCCAGCCTGCGCCGGGTCGAGCGCGTCCTGCGCGAGGGGGAGTGCGTGATCGTGTTTCCCGCCGGCGAAGTGTCGCGGCTGGGCCTGCGCGGCGTGCGCGACACACACTGGCGCGCCGGCTTCCTGCGCTTTGCACGGCGCGCGGCGGCGCCGGTGCTGCCGGTACGCGTCGAGGCGCGCAATTCCGCCCTGTTCTACGGCGTCTCGGCGCTGTGGCGGCCGGCGTCGACCGCGTTGCTGGCGCGCGAGATGTTCGCCCGTCGCGGCCGTCCGCTGCGCCTGCACGTGGGCAAGCCGCTGGCGATCGCCGCCGGCGAGGGCGAACGCGCGGTGCTGCGGCGCGTCCGCCGCGCGCTGGATGCTGCCGGCCGCGCCCAGGCCACCGCGCCTGCCGGCCCGTTGCCGCTGGCGCCGCCCATCGGGGCGCGCGAACTGCGGCGCGCCGTCGAGGCGACCGAACTGCTCGGCGCCACCAGCGACGGCAAGCAGATCCGCCTGGCGCGCGATGCCGGCGGGTCGGCGCTGCTGCAGGAGATCGGCCGCCTGCGCGAGTTGACCTTCCGCCAGGTCGGCGAGGGCACCGGCTGCAGCCGCGACCTCGACCGCTACGACGCCAGCTACGACCACATCCTGGTGTGGGACGCGCAGGCCGGCCGCATCGCCGGCGCCTACCGCGTGATGCGCGGCGCCGAGGCGCTGGCTCGCGCCGGTCTGGCCGGCCTGTACACCGCCTCGCTGTTCCGCTACGCCGATGCAGCCGTGCCGCGGCTGGCGGCGGGACTGGAACTGGGCCGCAGCTTCGTGGTGCCGGACTACTGGGGCAGCCGCAGTCTCGATTACCTGTGGCAAGGCATCGGCGCCTACCTGCAGCGCCATCCGGGCGTGCGCTACCTCTACGGCGCGGTGTCCATCAGCGCGGCGTTGCCGCGGCATGCCAGCGAGCAGGTGGTCGGCTACTACCAGCGTTTCTACGGCAGCGAACTGGCGCTGGCCAGCGCGCGCCGACCGTTCGCCTTTGCGACGCCGGCGCCGACCTTCGACGGCCTCGACATTGCCGCCGCGTTCGACGCGATGAAGGCCGCGCTGGCCCGGCTCGGCACCTCGGTGCCGACGCTGTACAAGCAGTACACCGAACTGTGCGAACCCGGCGGCGCGCGCTTCCTCGCCTTCGGCGTGGACCCGGATTTCAGCGGTTCCATCGACGGCCTGATCGAGGTGGACCTGGAGCAGCTGCGACCGCGCAAGCGCCAGCGCTACCTGCAGCGCGAGCAGGCGGCGGCGTGAAACGCACGGCGCCCACTGGTGCCGGGCCTGCGGGTGCGCCGGCGCATGGTGCATGTCACCGTGGACGGCCGCCTGCCGGTGAGCCACCGCGACGACTACGACAACATCAACCAGTGCGGTGGCCAGCGGGAGGCCTTGGGCGACCGGATCGACTACCGCCTGCCGAGCTGCAAGCGGTGGCTGAATCTCGCGCGGCGCCGGCTCGACGGCATTCTCTGCGGGCATCCGTCGCGCGGCGCTGATCCAGCGCGACGGCCTGGTCTGCGCGAGCGATGGCGACGGGGTGGAGAGCCTCTCCGTGCTGACGGAGGACGCGGACGGCGCGCTGCGCCTGCTCGGCCATCGCGGTGCGGTACGGGCCGAATTGCCGCCGCGGTTGCGCCTGGCGGCGCTGATGCCGCATCGGCTGGAAGCCGCCTGAAAAAAGACGCGCGAGCCGGCCCGGGCTCAGGCCGCCATGGCCAGGCCGTTAGCCAGCGCGGTGAAGTAATCGCGGGTAAGTCGCAGCTGTTCGCCGGCGGTTTCGGCGCGGTTGACCACCTGGCGGAACGCGGCGTTCTCCGGCCGATCCTTCGCGTACCAGCCCAGGTGCTTGCGCGCGATGCGTACGCCGGCCTGTTCGCCGTAGAACGCGTGCAGGTGTTCGAGGTGGCCGAGCAGGGTCGCGGCGACCTCGGCCGGTTCGGGTTCGGCCAGCAGTTCGCCGGTAGCCAGGTAGTGCGCGATCTCGCGGAAGATCCAGGGCCGGCCCTGCGCGCCGCGACCGATCATCAGCGCGTCGGCGCCGGTCGCGTCCAGCACCTGACGCGCCTTCTGCGGCGTGGTGATGTCGCCGTTGGCGATGACCGGAATGCGCACGGCGGTTTTCACCGCCGCGATGGTGGCGTATTCGGCCTCGCCCTCGTACTTGTCCGCGCGGGTGCGTCCATGCACGGCCAGCGCGGCGATGCCGGCGTCCTCGGCGATGCGTGCGATGTTCAGTGCATTCCTGTGGTCGCGGTCCCAGCCGGTGCGGATCTTCAGCGTCACCGGTACCTCCACCGCGTCGACCACCGCCTTGACGATGCGCGCCACCAGCGGCTCGTCCTGCAGCAGCGCAGAGCCGGCCCACACGTTGCACACCTTCTTGGCCGGGCAGCCCATGTTGATGTCGATGATCTGCGCGCCGTTGGCGACGTTGTAGCGTGCGGCCTCGGCCAGCATGGCCGGGTCGTGGCCGGCGATCTGTACGCTGACCGGGTCCGGTTCGCCGGCGTGATCCATCCGCTTGAGCGACTTGCGCGTCTGCCACAGGCTGGGGTCGGCGCTGGTCATTTCCGAGGCGGCCAGGCCGGCGCCCAACTGCTTGCACAACAGGCGGAACGGTTTGTCGGTGACGCCGGCCATGGGGGCCAGCAACACCGGTGGGTCGATAAGGTAGGGGCCGATGCGCATCCGGCCATTGTAACGGCGCCGGCGCTCAGCGCCGACGCTGGCGCGCACGCCAGAACAGGAAGCCGGTCACCAGGAAGAATGCCGGCAGCACGCCGGCCGCGGTCACCAGCATGCGCCACGGCGTGCCGCCGACGCCGCCGGAATGCAGCGGGTAGACTGCTTGGTTGATGCGCGTGCCGAGTCCATCGGCGGTGGCGTCGTAGCGGCCCCGCACGGTGGCGGACCAGGGATCGAGCCAGACCGTGCTGCGCCCGACCTGGTGCCATTCGCCCGGCGCCTGCGCGCGGATCGCCACCTGGCCATCGCGCTCCTGCGGCAGCGCCACGCGGTGCAGGGCGGCGCCCGGCAGGGCGCGCTGCGCCGCATCCAGCACCGCGGCCCAGTCGATCGGTGCGTCGCGCCAGGCGATGGCCGCCGGCCGCGGCGGGGGCGGCGGGTCCGCAAACACGGCGCGCAGCAGCCGGCCGGTGCCAGCGCCGTAGATCATCAGCGTGCCGGTGAGGCTGACCAGCACGATCAGCGGCCAGGTCAGCACGCCCGCGCTGCGATGCCAGCTCAGCCAGCGCCGCGTGAGCGGTTGCGCGTGCGGGCGCAGGCTGGCGCCGAGGTTGCGTCGCCCCGGCCACCACAGCAGCGGCCCGGATACCAGCAGGCACAGCACCAGCCAGCCCAGCACGCCCAGCACTTCCTCGCCGGTCTTGCCGGCGAGCAGGTGCAAGTGCCAGTCGTAGAGCACGCCAAGCAGGTCGCCACGCGGCGGGCGGGTCAGCAGCAGTTCGCCGCTGGCCGGATCGACATAGCGGCGGGTACCGTCGGCGAAATACAGCTGCCAGACCGGCAGGCCGTCCAGCGGCAGGTCGACCGCGCGCAGGCCCTGCGCCGGCCATTGCGCCGGGATGCGCGCAAGCACATCGGCGCGCTGCGCGGCGTCGGGCAGCGCGTGCCCGGCCAGTTGCGGGTAGGCGGTCCGCAGCCACGGTTTCTGCCACGCCAGCGCGCTGCCGCTGAGCGCGATCAGCGCATACGCCACGCCCACGCTGAGGCCCAGCCACAGGTGCAGCCGCTGCACCCACTGGCGCGCTCGCCCGCGCAGGCGCCAGGGTTTGGCCGCATCCGTGGCATCGGCCTGGTTCAAAACGCCTGCTGCCAGGTCAGCGAGACCACGCGGCCGCGGCCGGCGTAATAGGAGTCGTCGTCGCCGACGGTCTGCGAGACGTAGTTGATGTACTGCTTGTTGGCGAGGTTCTGCACGCCCAGCGTCCAGTCGTCGGCGGCGCCGGTGTGCCACTTCACATAGGCGTCGGCGGTGGCGTAGCCGTCGAAGTGCGCGGTGCGCTGCCCCAGCGTGCTGAAGTTGCGGCTGTACAGCTGGCTCAGTTGCAGGTAGCTCGACCAGGCGTCGTTCCAGCGCTGGGTCCACGACAGGTTGAGCCGGTTGGGGGCGATGTTGGCACCGTCCAGGTCCGAATCGATCCGGCCGTCGCCGTTGCGATCGGAGCGGCCGCGGTTGATCGCGAAGGAGGCATCCAGCCGGGTGCCGTCCAGCGGCTGCCAGTTCGCGCGCGCTTCCCAGCCGCTGATGGCCACGCGCTGGCGCATCACGTTGTAGACCTGGTTGGGCGCGTCGAACACCAGCACC
>CALCWL010000463.1 GCA_937906285.1 uncultured Rhodanobacter sp.
TCGGGCAGCGAGAGGCCGGCCATGTAGAGGGTGCGGTAGGCGCGCTTGATCGCGGCGATGCGGGTGGAATCGAAGCCGCGGCGCTTGAGGCCTTCACTGTTGATGCCGCGCGGGCGGCCCTGCTGCTCGTTGGCCATCATCACGAACGGCGGCACGTCGTGGCCGACCAGGCAACCCATGCCGATGAAGGCGTGCGCGCCGACCTTGCAGAACTGGTGCACGCCCGAATAGCCGGACAGGATCGTCCAGTCGCCGATCTCCACGTGCCCGGCCAGGGCCGAATAGTTGGAGAACACCACGTGATTGCCGACCTGGCAGTCGTGCGCGATGTGCACGTAGGCCAGCACCCAGTTGTCGTCGCCGAGGCGGGTGATGCCGCCGCCGTCGCCGGTGCCGCGATTGATGGTGGTGAACTCGCGGATCAGGTTGCGGTCGCCGATGACCAGCTCGGTGCGCTCGCCGGCGAACTTCTTGTCTTGCGGATCGCCGCCCAGCGAGGCGAACTGGGCGACCCGGTTGTCGCGCCCGAGCCGGGTCGGACCCTCGATCACCACGTGCGGACCGATCACGCTGCCGTCGCCGATTTCCACCTGCGCACCGATCACGCTGTAGGCGCCGACCCGCACACTGGCGCCGATCACCGCGCTCGGGTCGATCTGCGCGCTGGGGTGGATCAGGGAGCTGTCGCTCATGTTCATGACCTCGCGGCGCACATCAGTTCGCAGCTTGCCACTTCCTTGCCGTCGACCGTGGTGCGCGCGGCGAACAGGCCCATGCCGCGGACCAGGCGTTTCAGGTGCACCTCCAGGCGCAGCTGGTCGCCGGGCACCACCGGCGCACTGAAGCGGGCGTTGTCGACCTTGACCAGATAGAACAGCGGGCTGCCCGCGTCGCCCTTCATGCGGCGGCTGATCTGGGTCAGCAGGCCGGCGGCCTGCGCCATCGCCTCGATGATCAGCACGCCCGGCATCACCGGATGGCCCGGGAAATGGCCATCGAAAAACGGTTCGTTGATGGTGACGTTCTTCAGCGCGACCGCGCTGACGTCCGGCACGACCTCGATCACCCGGTCGACCAGCAGGAACGGGTAGCGGTGCGGCAGCAGGCGCTGGATCTGCTCCACCTGCACCGGCAGGGTGATCTCGAAATTTTCCTCAGTCATCGCTCTTGTCCTTTTCCAGTGCCGCCAGGCGGCGCGCGTATTCGTCCAGATGCTTGAATCGCGCCGCATTCCTGCGCCACAGGCGATTGTCCTGCAGCGGCACGCCGGAGGAGTACTCGCCCGGTTCGCGTATCGAATGGGTGACCAGGCTCTTGGCAGTAATGGTAACCCGGTCGGCCAGCTCGAGATGGCCGAGCACGCCCGCATTGCCGCCGATCTGGCAATAGCGGCCGATCCTGGCGCTGCCGGCGACGGCGGCGCAGCCGGCCATCGCGGTGTGCGCGCCCACGTGCACGTTGTGGGCGATCTGGATCTGGTTGTCCAGCCGCACGTCTTCTTCCAGCACGGTGTCTTCGAGCGCGCCGCGGTCGATCGTGGTGTTGGCGCCGATCTCGCAATCGTCGCCGATGCGCACGCCGCCGAGCTGCGGCAGCTTGATCCAGTGGTCGGTGTCGAAGGCCAGGCCGAAGCCGTCCGAGCCGATCACCGCGCCGGGGTGCACCAGCACGCGGCGACCGAGGGTGACGCGCGTGACCAGGGTGACCCGGGCCACCAGCCGCGACTGCGCGCCCACCGTGCAACCCTCGCCGATCACGCAGTGCGGCCCCAGCACGGCGCCGTCCTCGATCACCGCGTCAGCCTCGATCACGCAGCACGGGCCGATGCTGGCGCCGGCACTGACGCGGGCGGAAGCGGCGACCACGGCGCTGGGATGCACGCCCACCGGCGCGGCGGGCAGGCGCTCGAACAGCGCGGCGATGCGCGCGTAGGCGACGTACGGGTCCTTGGCGATCAGCGCGGTGGTCGGGCAATCGGCGAGGTTCTCCTCGCGCAGCACCACCACGCCGGCGCCGGTGGACAGCAGTTGCGCGGTGTATTTGCTGTTGGAAAGAAAGCTCAGTTCGGTGGCGCCGGCGCCGCCCAGCGTGCCCACGCCGCTCACCATCCGCGTGCCGTCGCCGCGGACGTCGAGTCCGAAGCGCTCGGCCAGTTCGGCTGCCGAATAGTGGATGGCGTTCATGCGGGGCTCCGGACGGTGCGCGTCATTGTAGGACGTGGCACCACATGACGCAGGGCGCCGGATGGCGAAAAAGAAAACGCGGCATCGCCGCGTTTTCCCTCGGGGCGCCGGCAGCTCCGCACGTCGCGGTGCCCGTACCGGCCGATGGTCAGAACTGGCTGCCGAAGGTGAACTGGATGCGCTCCTCGTAATGGCCGTCCGATGGCTGCGAGCGGAACGGCACCGCCAGGCTGATGATCAGCGGGCCGATCGGCGCCTGCCAGTGCAGCGACACGCCGGCCGAGGCGCGCAGCGTGCTGGCGTCGAAGCTCCGGTAATCCCGGTAGACGTTGCCGACGTCGGTGAACAGCGACACGCGCGCGGTGTTGATGTCCTTCAGGAACGGCAGCGGCAGGTACAGCTCGGCGGTGCCCAGCACCTTGAACGAGCCGCCGATCGGTTGCGCCCAGTAACTGCCCAGGCAGTTGCCGCGCGCGTCCGGCGAGCTGCCGTCGATGCACACGCGCGGGCCCAGCGTGTTGTCCTGGAAGCCGCGCACGTCGCGCACGCCGCCGGAGGAGAAATTGGCGAAGAACGGGAAATCCTGGCGCAGGTCGGGCATCACGTAGCCTGCGCCGCGCTGCGCTTCGGTGGCGGCCTTGAGTACGGCGAACTGGTCGTCGCTGATGCCGTTCTTGCCATAGGTCTTGCCGTAGCCCACCTGGCCGTCGAGGTAGAGCACGAAGCCCTTGCCGATCGGCCAGTAATGGTTGGCCTCGGCGGTGAGCTTCCAGTACTGCACGGTGGAGCCGGGCAGGGCGACATCCGCCTGGGCCTGCAACAGGCCGCCGCGGGTGGGCGCCCAGTAGCCGTTGCGGGTGTCGTGGTTCCAGCCCAGCGTGCCGGTCCACGAATGGATCGTCTTGTTGCCGAGCTGGTTCTGGTAGTCGATCAGGTCCCGCGGGCTGTAGCCGGGGAACAGGTTGACCTTGTTGCTGCTGATGCCCAGGCCCACGCGCACGCCGTCGGTTTCGCTGATCGGGATGCCCAGGTAGGTGGAGAAGCCCTTGGCGCTGGTGCTGTAGTTGGCGTAGTCGGTGTTGCCGTAGTCGGTCTTGGAATAATTGACGCTGTAGCCGATGCCGATGCCGTTGTCGGTCAGGTACGGATTGTAGTAGTTGGCGCCGAAACTGGTCTGGTAGGTGCTGCGCGAGCCGCTCACCGAGAAGCTGTCGCCGCTGCCGAACAGGTTGTTCTGGCTCAGCGAGGCGTTGAGGATGATGCCGGCGTATTGCGAGTAGCCGATGCCGAACTGCATGCTGCCGGCGGCCTGTTCCTCGACCTTGACGCTGACGTCGACCTGATCCTGCGAGCCCGGCACCAGCTTCTTGTCGATGTCGACCTTCTTGAAGTAGCCCAGCCGCTGCAGGCGGATCTTCGAGCGGTCGATCGCGGCCTGGGAGTACATGGAACCTTCGAGCTGGCGCATCTCGCGGCGCAGCACGTTGTCCTCGGTCTTGGTGTTGCCCGAGAAGATCACCCGGCGCACGTACACCCGCTGGCCTGGCTCGACGTACATGGTCAGGTCGACCGTGTGCTTCTCCTTGTCCAGTTTCGGGATCGGGGTGACCTTGGCGTAGGCGTAGCCGATATTGGACAGCACCGCCTTGATCGCCTTGCTGGAGTTCTCGATCGCGCCGCGATTGAAGATGTCGCCTTCCTTGACGAACACCAGCTGGCGCATCGTCTTCTCCGGCAGCACCAGGTCGCCGAGCAGCTTGACGTCGGTGACCTTGTAGATATCGCCTTCCTTGATGCTGGCGTCGATGTACATGTTGCGCTTGTCGGGCGAAATGGTGACCTGGGTCGAGTCCACGCCGAAATCCGCGTAACCGCGGTTCATGTAATAGGACTGCAGTTTCTCCAGATCGCCGGAGAGCTTCTCGCGCGAGTACTGGTCGTTCTTGGAGTACCACGACATCAGGTTCGGCGTGCCGGACTCGAAATCGTCGCGGATCTGCTTGTCGGTGTAGGCGTGGTTGCCGAGGATGTTGATCTCGCGGATCTTGGCGGCCTTGCCCTCGCGGATCTCGATGTCGATGGCGACGCGGTTGCGGTCGAGCCGGGTGACGTGCGGCTCGACCGAGACGTTGTACTTGCCGCGGTTGTAGTACTGCCGGATCAGTTCCTGCTGCACGCCGTCGATGGCCAGCCGGTCGAAGGTCTCGCCCTCGGCGATGCCGGTCTGCTTGAGGCCCTTCTTCAGGTCGTCGGTCTTGATGTCGTGGTTGCCGCGGATGTTGAGCTTGGCGATGGACGGCCGCTCGACCACCTTGATCACCAGGATGTTGCCGTCGCGATCGAGCTCCACGTCGCTGAAGAACTTGGTCTGGTACAGCGCGCGGATGGCGCGCGCCGCGTCGGCGTTGGTGAGCCGGTCGCCCTTGTTCAGCGGCAGGTAGTTGTACACCGTGCCGGCCGCGATGCGGCTGAGGCCGTCGATGCGGATGTCCGAGATCACGAAGGGCTCGAACGCGTACGCGTTGGCGGCAAGGGAGGCAAGCAGGATCAGCGCGGCGATACGCTTCATCGTCGGTTCCGTTGGGTTAGTTTGACGGGGCGGCCAGCGCGGCCGCTCCGTCAACGCGTGCGGCGGGGGATGAGCCCGTCGCGTAAAGGGGCGCTGCATTCCAGCGGGACTTGTCTGGAGCCGCGTCGGCCCGGGCAAGCACGGCCGGCGCAGTCTGGCGGATCGCCAGGTGGTCGAGGGCGATGGCAATGCGCATCACGACAGCAGGGTTCGCTGGATGTCGTTGAAAAGCGTCCATCCGACCAGGCTGAACAGCAGGACCAGGCCGATGTACTGGCCGATGATCATCGCCTGTTCGCTGACCGGGCTGCCCTTGACCAGTTCGATCAGATAATACAGCAGGTGCCCGCCATCGAGGACCGGGATCGGCAGCAGGTTCAGGATCGCCAGGCTCAGCGACACCATCGCCAGGAACTGCAGGAACCACGCCAGCCCCATCTGCGCCGAAGCATTGGCGTACTGGGCGATGCCGATCACGCTGGAGATGTTCTTGGTCGACGCGTGTCCGCTGAGCATCTCGCCGATCATGCTGAAGGTCTGCCGCGTGTTGCGCCAGGTGGTGGCGAATGCGGCGCCCAGCGCGCGTGCCGGCGAATACTGCACGGTGGCGGCCTCCGGCGGCGGTGGAGCGACGCCGAGCATCCACTTCGCCGGCTGGCCGCCCAGCGACTCCCATGTGGCGGTGACAACGAGGGTCAGCGGCCGGCCGTCGCGCAGCACGCCAATCGACAGCCGCGGCGATGTGGCCGCCTCCGCTTGCACCAGCTTGCCGAGGCTGTCGAAATCGCCCACCGGCTGGCCGTTGATGCTGACGACGCGATCGCCACCCTGGATGCCGCCCAAGGCTGCCGGTTGCCCGGGCTTGACCGTGCCGGCGATCGCAGGCGGCGGGGCCAGGCGCAGGCCGAGCTTGCCGAAGTACTGGTCGATCGGCTGGCCGGCCGGCAGGCGGTCCAGCGGCAGCACGAGTTCGCGGGTCTGGCCGTCGGCGTGGCGTACCGTCAGCGGCAGCGGGGTCAGCGCCAGCAGGGCGTTGCCCACGGCGTCCATCGAATCGCTCCAGGTGGAGACCTGGCGCCCGTTGACGCTGAGGATGCGGTCGCCCGGCTGGATGCCTGCCTCGGCGGCGATGCTGTCCGGCGTGGAGGTGACGATCGGCGCGTAGTCGCTCCGGCCGAGCATGAACATCAGCCACAGCGCGGCGATGGTGAAGATCACGTTGAAGCCCGGCCCGGCCGCCACGATCGCGATGCGTTTCCACACCGACTTGCCGGTGAACTCCTGGTCGCGCAGGGCCGGGTCGACCTCGCCCTCGCGCGCGTCCAGCATCTTCACGTAGCCGCCCAGCGGGATCGCGGCGATCACGTATTCGGTGCCGTCGCGGCCCATGCGCTTCCAGATCGCCTTGCCGAAACCGACCGAGAACCGCAGCACCTTGACCCCACAGCGCCGCGCGACCCAGTAGTGGCCGAACTCATGGAAGGTCACCAGCACGCCGAGCGTGACCAGCAACCAGAACACCGAGCCGAAAAAGGAAGTCATCAAGTACCGCAGCGCAAAGTCATCGGGACAAGAATATCAGCAAGCCCTGCGCAGTACGCGCCGGGCCGCCTCGCGGGCCGCCCGGTCGCGCTCGAGCAGGGTCGGGATATCGACCACCGGCTGCGCCGGCAGTTCCGCAAGCACCGCCTCGACCACGTCGGCGATCGACAGGAACGCCAGCGTGCCGGCGAGGAAGGCCTCCACCGCCACCTCGTTCGCCGCGCTCAGCACGGTCGGGGCATCCCCGCCGGCGCGCAGCGCCTGGAAGGCCAGCGCCAGGCAGCGGAAGGTGGTCAGGTCCGGCGCCTCGAACTGCAGCGGCGCGCACGCGGCGAGGTCGAGCGGGGTGACGCCGGACTCCACCCGCTCCGGCCAGGCCAGCGCGTGGGCGATCGCGGTGCGCATGTCCGGGTTGCCCAGTTGCGCCAGCACGGAACCGTCGACGTAGTCGACCATCGAGTGGATCAGGCTCTGCGGATGCACCACCACCTCGATCGCTTCGACCGGCGCGGCGAACAGGTGATGCGCCTCGATCACCTCCAGCCCCTTGTTCATCAGGGTGGCCGAGTCGACCGAGATCTTGCGGCCCATCACCCAATTGGGATGCTTGCAGGCCTGCTCGGGCGTGACATGCGCCAGCTCGGCGCGGCTGCGGCCGCGGAACGGACCGCCGGACGCGGTCAGGATCAATCGGCGCACGCCGCTGCGGGCCAGTCCGGGGCGGCCGCCCGGCAGACACTGGAACAACGCGTTGTGCTCGGAGTCGACCGGCACCAGCAACCCGCCGCCGCGTTCGACCGCCTGCAGCAGCAGCGGGCCGGCCATCACGATGGACTCCTTGTTGGCCAGCAGCAGTCGCTTGCCGGCCCGCGCGGCGGCCAGGGTCGACTCCAGTCCGGCGGCGCCGACAATCGCCGCCACCACGGTGTCGCATAGCTGGCTGGACGCCGCGGCGACCAGCGCGGCTGGCCCGCTGGCCACCTCGCAGCGCACGCCGGCATCGGCCAGGCGCCGGGCCAGTTCGCGCTCATGCGCGGGCTCGGCGACGATGGCCAGGTCCGGCCGGTGTCGAACGCACAGTCCGACCAGTGCCTCGACGCGGTGGTTCGCGGTGAGCACGCTGGCGCGGAGCCGCTCCGGGTGGCGGGCAATCACGTCCAGCGTGCTGCCGCCGATCGAGCCGGTGGCGCCAAGAACAGCGACGGTGCGCATCGTCACGATTGCAGCAGCCACAGTCCGGCGGCGAATATCGGCAACGCCGCGAACACGCTGTCCAGCCGATCCATCAGGCCGCCGTGGCCGGGAAAGATGCTGCCCGAATCCTTCACCTGGGCATGCCGCTTGAGCAGGCTCTCGAACAAGTCGCCGACGATCGAAATGGCCACCGTGGCCGCCGCCAGCAGCGCCAGCGCCAGCAACCGCGCGTCGCGCACGCCGAGCAGCCAGGCGCCGATCAGTGCCAGCAGCACGCCGGCAACGAGTGCGCCGTACGCCCCGGCCCAGGTCTTGCCCGGGCTGATGTGCGGCGCCAGCTTGCGTCTGCCGAAGGCGCGGCCGGCGGCGTAGGCGCCGATGTCCGAAGCCCACACGATCATCAGCGCCAGCAAGGTCCACCACTGGCCGTGCGGCGAATGGCCATGGATGCGAACCAGGGCGACCCAGGCGGGGAAGATCACCAATGCGCCGGCCAGCAGTTTCAGCGTGGTGTTGTCGCGCGTCGGTGCCGCGCCGAACGCGAAGTGGCGCAGCCACAGGCAGGCCACCAGCCACCACGCCACGCCGACGGCCAGCAGCCAGTCGATCCACGCCTTGTCGCGCGACAGCCACAGCAGCACGAAAGCGCCGGCGGCCGCGATCAGCAAGGCCACCCGGGCGCGGCCGCGCAGTCCGCTCAGCTGCGCCCACTCCCACCATGCCGCCAGGAACGCCACGGCCACGATGGCGCCGAAGACGCCGGTCGGCGGCAGCAGGACGATCAGGATCGCCAGCGGCGCGAGCACCAGGGCGGTGAGAATGCGCTGAAGCAGCATGGAAATCCTCTAGGGGGCAGGGGTCAGCTGCGCGCTGGTGCGGCCGTAGCGGCGCTCGCGCGAGGCGTAGTCGGCGATGGCCTCGCGCAGGCAAGCCTGGTCGAAATCGGGCCACAAGGTATCGGTAAAGTACAGCTCGGCGTAGGCGACCTGCCACAACAGGAAGTTGCTGATGCGGCGTTCGCCGCCGGTGCGGATGAACAGGTCCAGCGGCGGCAGCTCGGCCAGGCTCATCCACTGGCCCAGCCGTGATTCGTCGATCTCGTCGGCGCGCAACTCGCCGTGCGCGACCGCAACGACAGCTTGGCGACAGGCTTGCACGATGTCCCACCGGCCGCCGTAACTCACCGCGATATTCAGTTGCAGCGCCGCGTTGCCGGCGGTGCGGTCCATGGCCGAGCGCATGCGCTGGCGCAGCGGCTCGTCGAAGCTGTCCAGGTCGCCGATGAAGCGCAGGCGCACGCCATGGCCGTGCAGTTCCTCCACCTCCTTGTCCAGCGCGCGCAGGAACAGGTTCATCAGCGCGCTGACCTCGTCCTGCGGGCGCTGCCAGTTTTCGCTGGAGAAGGCGAACAGGGTCAGCACCGGCACGCCTTCGCGCAGGCAGGCTTCGATCACCTCGCGCACCGCGCGGCGCCCGGCGTTGTGGCCGAAACTGCGTGGGCGATGCCGGGCGCGGGCCCAGCGTCCGTTGCCGTCCATCACGATGGCGACATGGCGGGGAACCCGGGCAGCCGTGGCGGCCGGCATGCAGGGTGCGATGGCGCTCAGAGCGCCATCAGCTCCTCTTCCTTGACCTTGACCACGGCATCGATGTCCTTGACCGCACGATCGGTGAGCTTCTGGATCTCGTCGTCGAAACGGCGATCCTCGTCCTCCGTGATCTGCTTGTCCCTGAGCAGGTCCTTGACCTGCTGCAGGGCATCGCGGCGCACGTTGCGGATGGCGATCTTGGCGTTCTCGCCTTCATGGCCCACCAGCTTGGCCAGCTCCTTGCGACGCTCCTCGGTGAGCGCGGGCATGTTGAGGCGGATCACGGTGCCGGCGGTGGTCGGCGTGATGCCGATGTCCGACGCCATCAGGGCCTTCTCGATAGGCGCCACCATGGTTTTTTCCCATGGCGTGATGACGATGGTGCGCGCATCGGCCAGCGTCACCGAGGCGACCTGTGCCAGCGGCATGTCCGCGCCGTAGTAGGAAACCTTGATGTGGTCGACCAGCGTGGTGCTGGCGCGGCCGGTGCGGATACGCGTGAGGTCGTGCCTGAGCGATTCGATGCTCTTGCCCATGCGGGCCTGGGCATCGTTCTTGATGTCGTTGAGCATGTGTCGTACCCCGGTGAATCTGGCAACGCGTGATTATAGCAGTGGCGGGCGTCGCCCCCCGGAGAGCCGGCCTGGTTCAGCCGACCAGCGTGCCGATCGACTCGCCGCCCATGATGCGCATCAGGCTGCCGGGCACGCTCATGTCGTAGATGCGCAGCGGCATGCCGTGGTCGCGGCACAGCGCGATCGCGGCGGTGTCCATTACCTGCAGGTTGCGCTGGATCACTTCCTCGTAGCTCAGTCGCTCGTAGCGGGTGGCATGGGAGTCGCGGGCAGGGTCGGCGCTGTACACACCGTCGACCTTGGTGGCCTTGAGCAGGAGGTCGGCGCCGACTTCCACGGCGCGCAGCGCGGCAGCCGAATCGGTGGTGAAGAACGGATTGCCGGTGCCGGCGGCGAACAGCACGATGCGGCCCTTCTCGATGTGGCGGATAGCGCGTCGGCGAATGTAATCCTCGGCCACGTCGTGGATCTGGATCGCGCTCATCACCCGCGCGTAGCCGCCGCGTTTCTCGATCGCGTCGGCCATCGCCAGCGCGTTCATCACCGTGGCCAGCATGCCCATGTGGTCGCCGGTGACCCTGTCCATGCCGGCCGCGGCGAGGCCGGCACCGCGGAAGATGTTGCCGCCGCCGATCACCACACCCACCTGCACGCCGGCGCGGCGCACTTCGATGATCTCCTCGGCGAGGCGGCCGATCACGTTGGGGTCAATGCCGTAGTCGGCCTCGCCCATCAGCGCTTCACCGGAGAGCTTGAGCAGGATGCGGTGGTACTTGGGCTGGGCGCTCATGGGGTCTCCGGATTGTGTGGGGCAAACCGGCGCATTGTAGCGGAGAGCGGGAGCGAGGAGTGAGGGGAGAAGAGTGAGGGAGGAGTGCGTGCGACCGGTCTCCGGCCGCGAAAACGAAAAGGGCCGCGGTTTCCCGCGGCCCTTGTTCGAAGCATGGCTGCTCGGAGGAGCCCGGCCACGCACGGCCGGTTTCGCCGTCAGGGATGGCGGTTCGCCTTACCGCAGGCCAGCCTGCTTCATCACTTCGGCGGCGAAATCCTCTTCCACCTTCTCGATGCCTTCGCCGACGGCCAGGCGCGCCACCGAGATGACGTCGGCGCCTTCCTTCTTCAGCGCCTCGGCCACGGTCACGTTGGTGTCCAGCACATAGGCCTGGCCCAGCAGGGTCACTTCGGAAACGATTTTGTGGATCTTGCCGCTGATGATCTTCTCCAGGATCTCGGTCGGCTTGGCCTTGTCCTTCTCGGACATCAGGCTCAGCGCGATTTCCTTCTCCTTGGCGACGAACTCGGCCGGGACGTCCTCGGCGCGGATGTGCGCCGGGTTCATCGCCGCCACGTGCATGGCGATGCCCTTGGCCAGCTCCTCGGAGCCGCCCTTGAGCGACACCAGCACGCCGATGCGGCCGCCGTGGATGTAGCTGCCGATCACGCCGTCGTTCTCGACGCGCGCCATGCGGCGCACGTCGATCTTCTCGCCGATGGTGGCGATCAGCGCCTTGGCCGCTTCCTCGACCGTGCCGCCGCCCGGATAGGCGGCTGCCTTCAGTGCGTCGATGTCGGCGGCGCCGGACTTCAGCGCGACTTCGGCCACGTTGTCGCTGAACTTCAGGAAGCTCGCGTCCTTGCCGACGAAGTCGGTTTCGCAGTTGATCTCGACCAGCACGGCCTTGCCGCTGGCCTGGTCGGTGACGATGCGGCCTTCGGCGGCGATGCGGCTGGCCTTCTTGTCGGCCTTGGCCAGGCCGGACTTGCGCAGCCACTCCATGGCGGCGTCGATGTCGCCGTTGTTCTCGACCAGCGCCTTCTTGCATTCCATCATGCCGGCGCCGGACCGCTCGCGCAGCTCCTTCACCATCTGGGCGGAAATATTGCTCATCGGTAGTTCTCCAATGCTTGGATGGCGCGACGGCAAGCGAACGCCGTCACGCGTTGATCTGGGCAGCTTGGCGGCGGTCGGCGACCGCCACCATGGCGCTTACTTGGCCGGTGCGCCTTCGTTGCGCGCGCCACGGCCACCTTCGCGGCGGGGAGCGGACTTGCGCGGCGCGGCTTCGCGGCGCGGGCGGTCGATCTTGGCGACCGGGTTGCCTTCCTCGTCCAGCTCGACGAAGTCGTTGCCGTCGCCCTGGGCAGCGGCGGGCGCGGCGGCCTTGCCTTCCAGGATCGAGTCGGCAGCGGCGCGGGCGTACAGCTGGATCGCGCGGATCGCGTCGTCGTTGCCCGGGATGGCGTAGTCGACCAGTTCCGGGTTGTAGTTGGTGTCGACCACGGCGATCACCGGGATGCCGAGCTTCTTGGCTTCCTGCACGGCGATGTCTTCGTGGCCGATGTCGATCACGAACAGCGCGTC
>CALCWL010000464.1 GCA_937906285.1 uncultured Rhodanobacter sp.
CCGATCAGCTCGTTGACGCCCTTGCGCGGGATGATGATCTGCCGCCGCGTGCTCACCGAGCTCTGCAGCTCGGTCTGCTTCATCGCCAGACGGTGGCCATCGGTGGCCACGCAACGCAAACTGTGCTCCTGCAGATCCAGCAGCATGCCGTTGAGGTAGTAGCGAACATCCTGGTTGGCCATGGCGAACGCAGTGCGCTCCATCAGATCGCGCAGCACCTCCTCGGGCAGGTTGACCTTTTCGACCACCTCGATCTGGTCCACCGTCGGAAATTCGCTGGCCGGCAGGGTGGTCAGGGTGAACCGGCTGCGTCCGGCGTGCAGCGCCACACGGTCCCCGTTCAACTTGAGTTCGATATGGGCGCCGTCGGGCAGCGCGCGCACGATGTCGAACAGCTTGCGGGCCGGAATGGTGACCTCGCCGTCGACGAGCTTGTCCGCTTCGGTAACCGCGATCATCTCGACTTCCAGATCGGTACCGGTCAGCGAGACCTGACCGTCGGCCACCTTGAACAGCAGATTGGCCAATACCGGCAGTGTCTGGCGTCTTTCGACAACGCCTACTACCTGTTGCAGCGGCTTGAGCAGAGCTTCACGTTGGATGCTGAATTGCATGGTGGGCTTCCCTTTACCTGCTGTTCTTTCTTTTTAAAAGAAGTGTAGTGGCTGTTGCTGTACTTGTGGAGAACCGGGATTCTTCAACTTTTACAAGATCAATCAATGTGTTACAAACATTTTCCGGTGTGCAGCGCCGGCCGGCCAGGCGGTGCATGACTTGTGGATAACCTGGCAGGCTCATTCATCCCCGCATTATCCACAGCTTGGCCCCAGCTTGCCCCGCATTCTCGCCCATTCACGGCGCGCGGGCCTGCCTCCGGGTCAACCGGTGAGCGTGCGTATCAATTGTTCCCAGTCTTGACGCATGCGCACGTCGGTTTCGAGGAATTTGCGGATCGTCTTGCAGGCGTGCATCACGGTGGTGTGGTCACGCCCGCCGAACGCCTCGCCGATCTCGGGCAGGCTGTGCTCGGTCAGCTCCTTGGACAAGGTCATCGCGATCTGCCGCGGCCGCGCCAGCGAGCGCACGCGCCGCTTGGAGAGCAG
>CALCWL010000465.1 GCA_937906285.1 uncultured Rhodanobacter sp.
TCGAGCATGTTGTCGAAGGTGTTGCGCGGCAGGCCGATCTTCTGCCCGAGGATGTCGCTGACCGTGGCCTGGTCCGCCTCCTGCATGTTCTTGAGCTTGAAGTAGGGCAGCACGTCGATCAGGCGGGTGTCCCAATCAAGCTTGCCGTCGTCCACCAGCAGGCCGGTGATGGCAGTGGCGAAAGCCTTGGACAGCGAGGCCAGGCGGAACACCGTGGTCGGCGTCACCGGTTCGCGCGTGGCGGCATCGGCGTAACCGACGGTGCCTTCGAACACCACCTTGTCGCCGACCACCACGGCAGTGGCCAGGCCGGCGACAGCGTCGCGCTGGCCCATCAGGTTCAGCCATCGCTTGTAGTCGGTCAGGGTCTTTTCGATGCGCGAGGAGGGCAGTGTCGCGGGGCTTGTCGATGACGGCAGGGCGTTGGCTGGCGTGGCGGTGGCCGGGCGACAGAAGAGCGCGCAGGACAGGCCGAAGCCGCCGGCGAGCACGAGGAAGATCTTGCGAAACGGCATGGTATTCTGGCGGTGTTCCGGCGTGGGGATACGCCTCTGGGTGGAGAACTTGTCGATGGGCCTGATCATTTTTCTGGTTGTCGTCGTCCTGATTGTCTTGTACTTCGTGGCGATCTACAACGGACTGGTTACGTCGCGCAACAGCTACAAGAACGCCTTCGCGCAGATCGACGTGCAGCTGACGCGCCGGCACGACCTGATTCCGAACCTGGTCGAGACCGCCAAGGGCTATCTCGCGCACGAGCGCGGCACGCTCGAGGCAGTGGTGCAGGCGCGCAACGCGGCGGTCAATGGCCTGGCCGGCGCCAAGGCCAATCCCGGCGACCCGGCGGCCATGCAGCAGCTGGCCAGCAGCGAGAACGCGCTGACCCAGACCCTGGGCCATCTGTTCGCGCTGCAGGAGGCCTATCCGGACCTGAAGGCCAACCAGACCATGATGCAACTCTCCGAGGAACTCACCTCGACCGAGAATCGCGTGGCGTTCGCGCGACAGGCGTACAACGATTCGGTGCTGACCTACAACAACAAGCGCGAGGTGTTCCCCGCGTCGTTCGTGGCCAACAGCTTCGGGTTTGCCGCCGCCGAGCCGTTGAAGATCGAAGACCCCGCCGTGCGCGAAGTGCCGAAGGTCTCGTTCAGCTGATCGTCGCGGCGTCGCGGCCGCGACGCCGCTGACCGTCCGTCGGAGCCTCCATGGATTTCTTCGCCCAACAGGCGCGCGTGCGCGGCAGCAGCCGGCGGTTGGTGATCCTGTTCGTGCTGGCGGTGATCGCCATCGTGGTGGCCATCGACGTGGTGGTCTGGTTTGCGCTGGGCCAGCATCCGGCGCCCGGTGAGCCGCCCGCATCCAACCTGAACCTGCTGCTGGGCAGCAGCGTGATCGTGCTGGCCGGCATCGGGCTCGGCTCCCTGTTCCGCATCATGAGTCTGTCGGACGGCGGCAAGAGCGTGGCCGAGAGCATGGGTGCGGTGGCGGTGCCGCCCGACACGCGCGATCCCGGCCTGCGCCGGCTGCGCAACGTGATCGAGGAAGTGGCGATCGCCGCCGGTGTGCCGGTGCCGGACATCTACCTGATGGCCGACGAGCCGGGCATCAACGCCTTCGCTGCCGGCTACTCCGCCTCCGATGCGGCGGTGTGCGTGACGCAGGGTTGCCTGGACAACCTCAGCCGCGACGAGCTGCAAGGCGTGATCGCGCACGAGTTCAGCCACGTGCTCAATGGCGACATGCGGCTGAACATCCGCCTGATGGGTTTGCTGTTCGGCATCCTGGTATTGACGGTCGTGGGGCGGCGGGTGATCTGGTTCGGCAGTGGCCGCAGCAATCGTCGCGGTGGCGGCCAGGTGTGGATGATCGGCCTGGCGCTGATCGTGGTCGGCTACATCGGCTATTTCTTCGGGCGGCTGATCCAGGCCGCGGTGGCGCGCTCGCGCGAATCGCTGGCCGATGCGTCGGCAGTGCAGTTCACCCGCCAGACCGACGGCATCGCCGGCGCGCTGAAAAAGATCGCGATCCTCGCCGAGGGTTCGCAACTGCAGGCAGCCAACAAGCAGGAAGTGGCGCACATGCTGTTCGGCGAGGTCGGCAGTTTCAACGCGCTGTTCGCCACCCATCCACCGCTGCTCGAGCGCATCCGCGCACTGGAACCCGGCTTCAAGGAGGCCGATCTGGCGCGCATGGCGACGGCGATGCAGCAAGAGGCGGCCGCGCCAGCGCCTGCGCCTGCGCCGGCGGGCGCGCCGGGCGTGCCGGGCTTGCCGTTGCCGCCGGTGTTGAACGGCGTGTTGGCTGGCAGCGTGGCGGCGGCCCCGGCCTTCCAGCGTGCCGCCGCCGTGCAGCAGGCGATGCCGGCCGGTTTGGACGAAGCCGTGCAGCAGCCGGAATCCGCCCTGGCGGTGATGCTGGCCTTGGCGCTGTCACCGGCGGCCGAGTTGCAGCCTGCGCAGCGCCGGATCGTCGCCGATGCGTTTGGCGATGACGTGCAGCGCACCGTGCAGGCGCAGGCTTCCGCCGTGGCCGCGCTGGCGCCGATCGCGCGCCTGCCCCTGGTCTCGCTGGCGTTTCCCGCGCTCAAGCAATTGCCCGACGGGCGTCAGCAGACCCTGCTGCGCGTGCTCGACGACCTGGTCAAGGTGGATGGCCGGGTCGACATCAACGAGTATTGCCTGGCGCGGCTGCTGCGCATTCATCTGCAGGAGGCGCGCTCGCCGCGCAGTGCGCCGGTCGATGGCGTGAAGAAGCTCCCGGCCGTGCGCGACAGCGTGATCCTGGTGTGCACCATCGTGGCCGCGGCCGGTAGCTCGGACGAGGCCGGCGCGAGGCGCGCGTGGCTGTTCGCGATGCAGCAGGCGTTCCCCGGCGAGGCCATCGAATGGTCGCCTCTACCGGCGGCCTGGCAGGCGCCGCTCGAAAGGGCGCTGGAGGAACTGGACGAGCTGAGCCCGACGGCCAAGGAGCTGGTGATCCAGGCCCTGTTGCGGGCGATCCACACCGACGGCCAGGTCAGCGTGGAGGAGGCGGAATTGCTGCGGGTGATCTGCGCCAGCCTGCATTGTCCGGTGCCATTGTAGGAGCGCACTTTGTGCGCGAGTTCCTCGCCACGTAACGAAAAACATCGCGCACAGGGTGCTCTCCTACAGAAGTCCCTCACCACGGATCAACGCGCTGGCGCGTTCGGCGATCATGATCGTGGGGGCGTTGGTATTGCCGGTGGGCAGGCTGGGCATGATCGAGGCATCCGCCACGCGCAGGCCGCTCACGCCACGCACGCGCAATTCGCTGTCGACCACCGCCGAATCGTCCTTGCCCATGCGGCAGGTACCGACCGGGTGGTAGATGGTCTCGGCCTTGCGGCGGATGAAATCGACGTACTCCGCATCGGTGTGGATACGTCGCTCGGGAAACACCGGCTTGCCGCGATGCGGCGCGAGTGCGGGCTGGTCGAGGATCTCGCGCGACAGCCGCGCCGCCTCGATCATCATCTTCAGGTCGTGGCCTTCCTCGTCACCGAGGTAGCCGGCGTGGATCGCGATCGGTTGAGCGGGATCGGCCGAGTGCAGGCGCAGCCGGCCACGGCTGCGCGGGTGCAGATGGCACGCATGCAACGTGTAGCCGTAGCCGGGCAGGCGATGGCGGCCGTGGTCGTCGAGCAGGGCCGGCACGAAGTGGAATTGCAGGTCGCAGCGTGCATCGGCGGCGAAGCGGCTGCGCACGAAGCCGCCGGCTTCGGCCACGTTGGAGCTGCCCGGCCCGTCGCGATGACGCAGCCAGCGCCAGCCGGCGGACAGTTCGTTGAGATGGTCGTAGCTGAGTTTGCCGGGGTTGCCGTCCAGCGTGCAGATGTCCAGGTGATCCTGCAGGTTGGCGCCGACGCCGGGCAGGTCGGCCAGTACCGCGATGCCGTGCTCGCGCAGATGGTCGGCCGGACCGATGCCGGACAGCATCAGCAACTGCGGCGTGTTGATCGCGCCGGCGGCCAGGATTACCTCGCCGGCTTCGATCTGCTCGGCCTCGTGCCGGCCACGACGCAGCTGCACGCCGATCGCGCGTCCGTGGTCCAGCAACACGCGCTCGACCAGCACGCCGGTACGCACATGCAGGTTCGTCCGCTGGCGCACCGGCTTCAGGAATGCACTTGCACTGGAGCAGCGCGCGCCGTCGCGTTGGGTCACCTGGTACAGGCCGAAACCTTCCTGCCGCTCGCCGTTGAAGTCGTCGTTGCGCGGATGGCCGGCACTGCCTGCCGCGTCGATCAGCGCCGTGGACAACGGATTGTGATGGCGCAGATCGGACACCCCCAGCGGGCCGCCGCTGCTGTGCCTTGCGCTGGCGCCGCGGCTGTTGTCCTCGCTGCGCAGGAACCAGGGCAGCACCTCGCGCCAGGACCAGCGCGGGTCGCCGCTGGCTGCGGCCCAGCCGTCGTAGTCGGCCGCGACGCCGCGGATGTAGCACATCGCGTTGATGGAACTGGAGCCGCCGAGCGTCTTGCCGCGCGGCCACCACAGACGACGCTGGTCGAGCGCGGGCTCCGGCTCGGTGCGGTAGTTCCAGTTCAATGCGCGGTTGTTGGCCAGTCGCGCGATGCCCGCCGGCATGTGGATCAGCGGGTGCCAGTCCGCCGGCCCGGCTTCCAGCAGCAGCACGCGCGTGGCCGGGTCGGCGCTGAGTCGGTTGGCCAGCACGCAACCGGCCGAGCCGGCGCCGACGATGATGTAGTCGTAATGGTCCAAGTCTTCCCCCTGCGCCAGCCTGGCGAAGCGCGATCGCATGCTAGGCTTGCCGCGCCCCACGCTGGATGTGCCCGTGAGTTTGCCCCGCCAAGCCGTTGTGGAACAAGCCGCCGCGCCGATGTTGTCCGCGCTGGCGTTCTTCTTCGTGATGACCTCGTACTACATCATCCGGCCGGTCATGGGCCAGCTGAGCGGTGCGGTCGGCTCGCAGTCGTTGCCGCTGTTCTACGGCGCGGTGTTCGTGGTGATGCTGCTGCTGACGCCGGTGTTCGGCATGCTGGTGGCGCGCTTCCCGCGCGGGCAATTGCTCGGCTGGAGCTACAGCTTCTTCATCTTGTGCCTGCTCGCGTTCGTGCCGGCGTTCATGGCGCAGGAGCGCATTGGCGCGCGCGAGCTGGGCGTGCTGTTCTTCGTCTGGGCCAGCGTGTTCAACCTGTTCGTGGTGTCGCTGTTCTGGAGCTTCATGGCGGACATCTTCTCCAGCGGTCAGGCACGGCGGGTGTTTTCGCTGATCGCATTGGGCGGCATGGGCGGCGCGATCGTCGGCCCGGCGTTGACCCGGTTGCTGGTGCAGCTGATCGGCGTGGCGCCGTTGCTGGCGGTCTCCGCATCGGCGCTGGGACTGTCGCTGGGGCTGCTGCTGCGACTGTCGGCGCACCATGATCAGCAAACCGGCCGGCACGGCAGCGAGGAAGCGATTGGCGGCTCGCTGTGGGCCGGGATCAAGGAACTTTGGTCACGCCCGTTCCTGCGCTACATGGCCTTGCTGATGCTGTTCGGCGACGGTATCGGCACGCTGGCCTATGCGCTGGTGGCGGATTACGCCAAGGTACATTTCACCGATGCGGTGGCGCGCACGGCGTTCTACAGCAATCTCGATCTGGCCACCAACCTGCTCGGCGCGGCGTTGCAGCTGAGTCTGACCCGCTGGCTGCTGGTTCGCCACGGCGCCGGCTGGGGGCTGCTGCTGCCGGCGCTGGTGAACGTGCTGCTGCTGGGTGGCGTGGCGTGGATCGGCGGCGGGGACCTGACCTTGCTCGGCTACAGCGTGCCGCTGCTGGCCATGATGCAGGTGATCACCCGCGGCTTCGCCTATGGGATGACCAAGCCCGCGGTGGACGCCCTGTACACGCGCGTGCCGCGCGAGACGCGCTACAAGGGCAAGAACTTTGTCGAGACGGCGGTGTGGCGTTTCGGGGACGTGGTGGTGACCAGCGCGGTGAGCGGCTTGCGCATGCTGGGCTGGGGTGTCGGCGGGCTGGCCCTGGCCGGTGCCGGCGTCGCCGCGCTGGCGGCGGTGGTGGCCAGGCGCGCTGGCTGGTCGCCGGACCTGGCACCGGACGGACCCGCGGCGGCGCGCGAAAGAGCGCAAGCATCGGCTTGAGTCGATTGCTTGCGCGAAAGGGGCTTGCGCGAGACTGGCCTCAGCCGGTGATGTAGCGCTCCAGATGCTCGATCTGTTCGGCCTGCGCGTCGATCACCGCCTTGACCAGGTCGCCGATCGAGATCACGCCGACCAGCTTGCCGTTCTCGACCACCGGGAGGTGGCGGATGCGGCTGTCGGTACACAGCCGCATGCAGTCGAAAACGTCGGTGTCCGGGCCGACCGTGATCGGCGTGCCGGACATGATGTCCGACACGGCAGTCTGCGAGGAGGATTTGCCCTGCAGGATCACCTTGCGCGCGTAATCGCGTTCGGAGACCACGCCGACCAGTTCGCCGTTGGCCAGCACCAGCAACGCGCCGATGCGGTGTTCGGCCATCCGCTTGATCGCCTCCAGCACGGGGGCATCGGGTGCCACGCTGAAGATGGTGCTGCCCTTGGTTTGCAGAAGGTGCCTGACTTGACTCATCTCGGGTCTCCTGGCGGTGGCCGTCGGTTGTCCGGGTCGAGTCTATCGCGCGGCGGTGTTGGCGTGTAGTGACGGGTGGCGCCGCCTATTTCGGCGCCGGTGCATCGAGATAACCCGGGCCGCCCAGTTGCTGCATCTGCTGCTCGATCCAGGCGGTGCGCCGCTGCACGTAGGCGCTGGGGTGGTCGGCGTGCAACCGCCGCGGGCTGGGCAGCACCGCGGCGAGGCGCGCGGCCTGCGCCGGCCCCAGGTTGGCGGGCGTGGTGTGGAAGTACGCCTCGCTGGCGGCACCGACGCCGTAGATGCCGTTGCCCAGCTCGGCGATGTTCATGTACACCTCGAGGATGCGCTGCTTCGGCCAGCTCAGCTCGATCAGCACCGTGAAGTACGCCTCCAGTCCCTTGCGCACGAAGCTGCGGCCGTTCCAAAGGAACAGGTTCTTGGCGGTCTGCTGGCTGATCGTGCTGGCGCCGCGCAGGCGCTTGCCGTCATCCGCCGCGTCGATCGCCTGGTTGATGGAGTCGAAATCGAAACCGTGATGGTATGGAAACTTCTGGTCCTCGCCGGCCACCATCGCCAGCGGCACCCATGGCGAGACCTTTTTCCAAGGCACCCAGTGCTGGCGCAGGCGGAAGCTCATCTCCCCGTGCAGCCAAGCGCCGACCTGGCGCTCGACCATCACCGCCGAGGTCAACGGCGGCACGAAACGCAGGATCAGCACCGCCAGCCAGGTCGATCCCAGCCAGGCCAGGGCAAGGATGCCCAGCCAGCGAAGCAGCTTGCGCCATCGGATTCGGCGTGACGGTGAAGACATCGCCGCAGTATACGGGGCGTTGTGCCGACGTCGTGTCGGCCCCATCTGTGCAGATTCCTCGAACTTGTCTCCGCGAGAACTGCCCATGCCCGCGCTGCCCGATGATGACGTGATGTACCGCTTCCTGCTGCCACGTGCCGGCGTGCGCGGCGCGCTGGTGCGCCTGGGCGCGTCATGGCGCGAGGTGGCCGGCCGTGCCGACTATCCGCCGGCATTGCGGGCACTGCTGGGCGAGACGCTGGTGGCCAGCGCGCTGCTCACCGGCAACATCAAGCTCGATGGCGCGTTGTCGATCGAGCTGAAGAGCGCGTCTGCGCTGCGCCTGCTGTTCGCCGAGTGCGACGATGCCGGTCGCCTGCGCGGGCTGGCGCGCTGGCACGAGCCGCTGCCCCAGCTGCTGGCGTTGAACGATCTGGCTGAGGCAGTGATGGCGATCACCATGGGCAACGTCGAGCGTGGCCAGCGCTACCAGGGCCTGGTCGAGCTGCGCGACGCCGGCCTGGCCGCATCGCTGGAGAACTATTTCCGGCAGTCCGAACAGTTGCCCGCCCGATTCCTGCTGGCCACCAGTGCGACACAGGCGGTCGGCCTGATGTTGCAGAAGATGCCCGACGAGGGTGGCCACCCCGCGGATATCGACGAGGACGCCTGGAACCGCGTACTGCAGCTGACCGCGACGCTGGGCGTCGACGAACTGCTGGCCACCCCGGCCGAACCGCTGCTGTTTCGCCTGTACCACGAAGAGTCCGCGCGCCTGCTCGAAACGCGCGCGCTGGCGTTCGGCTGCAGCTGCAGCCGCGAACGGGTCAGCGCGATGCTGCGTTCGCTCGGGCGCGACGAGGTGGAAGCCGCGCTGGCCGCGCGTGACGACGAGATCGAGGTGGTGTGCGAATTCTGCGCGCAGCGCTACACGTTCGACCGCATCGACGCCGAGCACCTGCTGAGCGACAGCGCCGCCCCCGGCGCGCCCGACACGGCGCAGTAGCAAGCTTCGCTCAGGCCGGCAGCAGCGGGCTGTTGGCGGCCAGCCAGGTGCTGGCCGGCTGGGGCGAGGCGAACAGGAAGCCCTGTCCGTAGCGGCAGCCGACCCGCAGCAGTGCCTGGCGCTGCGACTCCTGCTCGATGCCCTCGGCGATCACCTTCATGTGCAGCGAGTCGGCCAGCACCTGGATCGCGCGCACCAGGGCCAGGCCCTGGGTGTCGTTGTCGTCCGGCGGCAGTTCGACGATGAAGGAGCGGTCGATTTTCAGGCTCTCGAACGGGTACTGGTGAAGGTAGCTGAGCGAGGAATAGCCGGTGCCGAAATCGTCCAGCGCGATGCCCACGCCGTGGTTGCGCAGGTTCTTCAGGATGCGCTTTACCTGGGTGGGGTTTTCCAGCAGCGCGTGCTCGGTGACTTCGATACGGATGCAGTGGCTGGGCACGGCGTACTGATCGAACAGCGCAAGCAGGCGCTGGTCCAGATCGACCGAGCGGAAGTGCCGACCGGACACGTTGATGCTGATGAAACCCTCGGTGCCGATCAGGCGCACCGCCTGGATGCACACTTGCTCGAAGATCTGCCAGTCGATCGCCTCGGCGCAGCCGCATTCCTCGGCGATCAGCAGGAAGTCGTGCGGCGGCAGCAG
>CALCWL010000466.1 GCA_937906285.1 uncultured Rhodanobacter sp.
CGGCCGCCTCGACCGCAGGCGCCACCCGATGCATCGTGTTGGCGCAGATCAACAGGCCTTCGGCCCCGGCGTTTTCCAGCCGGCGCGCGGCATCGGCGAGGACGCGGCCGGCGGCATCCCAGTCATCGGCGTGTTGCAGGGCCGCGATCTCGGCGAACTCGACACTCCACAGCAGCAACCTGGCCGAATGCAGGCCGCCCAGGCGTGCGGCAACCAGCTCGTTGATGCGCTGGTAGTAGTGCAGAGTGGATTCCCAGCTCATCCCGCCGATCAGCCCGATGGTCTTCATCTATGCATCGCCCGATGGATTGAAGCCGGAATTCTGGCACAAGCAAAGCCCGGGTCAGAGTGCACTTTCCGACAGCGTGCGATTGGCCTGGCGGGCAGTAGGATGCGAAGGGATTGCGCGGTCTTGGTGCCTTGGCCCCCAAAAGGGGGCTGGCTTGTTTCCTCCTCGGTGCGTGGCTTTTCCAGGACGCTGCGCAGACGAGCACCTGCCGGGGAAATGCACGGTGCCCCCGCCTTTGCTCACCTAACGGTGCATGGGGATGCCGCCGGGTGCCGGCTGGCGTGGAAGCGGCGAGTGCGCATCGCCGGCCAGCTGCATCGCGAAGTGATCGAGCGCGCCCAGGTAGCTGCCGTTGTTCAGCGCCTTGGCGTCGAACGAACAGCTGGCGCGCGGCGGCTTGCCCAGCCGCGCCTGCATGTCTTCGAAGGTGCTTGCGGCTCCGCTGCCGCCCATGGTGCAGAAGAATGCCACCGCAGGCAGGCTCGGCCCGTAGTCCTTGAGGAACCGGCGCATCGGGGCTGCGGCACGCCCTCCCCAGACCGGGGTTCCGAGCACGATCAGGTCATAGCTATCCAGTGGCGTCGCGATCGGGGCGATGGGTGGCAGGGTGTTGAACAGGCGATCGAGCATGGCCCGCCAGACGGACACGCGACCATGCGTCCGCTGGTCCTGGATCATCACCACGTCCGTGCCCAGGCGCCGGGCCAGGGCATCGCCGACGCGCGCGGTCGTGCCGCTGCGGCTGTAGCAGACGATGAGCATGCGGTTGGCGGGTGTCATGGCTTGTCCTCCGCCTGGCGAGGTGGTCGTGGGCTCCATGTTGGGATGGCGGCGGGCGGCGGTGTTGATGCAGGTCAAGAGCGGAAAAGGTGCAGAGGACAATTTCCGGCGGCGTCTGGGGTGAGGGGACGGACGGCACGGCCGTACATGGACGCTGTGGGAAGGACACTGCAGGCGAGCCTGGTGGGCTCGGTGGTGTTGCTTCCTTGCCTGCAGCCGCCATATCGAACTCGATCCGGTTCGTGCGTGGGTGGTGTCGCAACCGGGCGACTGGCCGTGGTCGAGCCATGGCGCAAAGGTCGGCGAGCGGACCGATCCCGGTTGACCCCGCATGCCGAGTACCTTGCGCCGGGTACCGATGGAGGTGGTGGAGGCGTTGTGTCCGGTGTGGCCAGAGAGGGAAGGCCCACGAGGCTCGTCGAAAATTCTACTCTGCCCCCTGTTTTGGTTTTGGCTCCTTACGCAACCACGCGCGCGGCGACATGCCCACGGACTGAGTGAAGACGCGCGACAGTGACGAAGCGTTGCGATAGCCGAGCCGCAGGCTCGCCGTCTTCAACGAAGCGCCATGGCGAAGCATCACCTGCGCGATGGCAATGCGCCATTGCGTGAGGTATTCGACCGGCGTGTGGCCGACGTGATGCTTGAAGGCCGCGGCAAACGCACTGCGCGACATGCCGGCGGTCTCGGCCATGGTGGCCAGCGACCAGTCCGCGCCGGGTTGCTCGTGGATCGCCGTCAGCGTGCGCGCCAGCTTCGGGTCCGACAGGCCGACCAGCATGCCCGGCGGCAGTTTCGCCTCTGCGGGGTGGTCGAGCAGCCAGCGCAGCAGTTGCAGCACCAGCACGTCGAACAGACGGTCGGCCAGCAGGCGCTGGCCGCAGCGCACCCGCTCGGCTTCCGCGAACAGCAGCGCCAGCGTGTGCTCCAGACCGTCCACCGCCCGCAGCGGCAGCACCAGCAGCGACGGCAAGGCGCGCGCCAGCGGATGTTGCGCGCCGCCATCGAAATCGAGCGTGGCGCAGACGAAATCCGAGCCCTCGGCCGGTGCGTTGTGAAAGCTGTGCGCCAGCGGGCGCGGGTAGAACAACAAGCTCGGTTCGGCAACCTCGATGCGGCGCGATACACCACTGCGCGGGCGATGCGTCACCACCAGTTCGCCCCGCCGCAACACGTGCAGGAAACCTCGTCCCGGCCTGGCATCGAATTGCGTCAACCCGCACAGCGCCCCGGCATGAAACAGGTGCGCCCGCACGTGGAAACGCTCCATCAGTGGCGACAAGCGATCGAGGCTGGCCATGGTTTGCTTCCGTATCCTGGACGATCGGTGGCATTTCATGGACAAAATAACACTTATGAAGGGCGCTGCGGGGTGACGCTATCCGCACACCGCCAGGCACTCGCCAAGGCGGCACATCCCCCGATGAGGAGTTGTCATGTCCGCACACCCGCCGTTGCATCCACGCCACCCGTTCGGCGCCCGCACGCGTCTTGCCATCGCCGTGGCACTGCTGCTGGGCGGCTCGGCCAGCTTCGCCCACGATGGCAGCAGGCACGCCGGCGGCATCGCCAGCGCACCGGCCAAGGCCGTGCAGGCGCCGTTCGACATCGTGCATACCCGGATCAGCACCAAGGGCAACATCGCCACGTTTCACATCGCCGTATCCGGCAAGGCCGGCGACAGCAAGCCGGCGAAGACCGGCAGGCTCGCCGGCAGCAGCGTGTTCTCCTACGTGTGGCCGACCACGCTCGATCCCTACGTGGTCGGCTTCGAGCACGGCAGCGGCATCCTCGCGTTCGCGGTCACCGCGCATCCCGATTTCGACGACACACCCTTGTTCGACGAGAACGGCGACGGCGACCCCGGCAACGACGGCGACCTGTGGCACTCGCACTGGGTGGTGCTGCAATCCGACGATGCCTGCGGCAAGGGTGCGCTGAAGGTCGTCGACATCGCCGAGGGCAGCAAGCCGCGGCTGCCCAGGACGTGGCCGGGGCTGCCGATCCTGATCGACAGCCCCGGCTGGAGCCCCGTCTTCGACGGACATTCGCTGGAGGTCCGGGTGCCGTTCGACGACATCGGCGCCGTCGACGACGCCGGTTTCGACGGTGTCACTGCCGCCTTGCGCGTCAACGCCAGCGTGCACGATCCGCTGCTGTGCGTTGCCGACGTATTCAAGGTCGCCTCGGGCGATCTGTCGCTGCCCGGCAGGGTCGATCGCTGACCGGGGAAGGGTGGCGGCGACAAACAGGGGGCAAACAGGGGTCAGAGCGCACTTCAGCTGCAAATGGTTTGTAGAAAGTCGACTCCGCCCCTTCTATGGCGGCGGAGGCGCGCGGCCGGCACTGGGTTCGGGAGTGTGGCAGTGGTCTGAAGTTCTCTCTGCCATGGCCTGAAGGCAAGTGCCCGTTGCTGCCTTGCGGTCGCTGGCGAGTGGCGGTCGACCCGTCGTCGCCGACGACTTGGCTGAGCCATGTTCGACAAGCTTCGGTGCGCGTCAGAGCTGTCGCTCCCGACTCAAGGGAACTGGCGTGGGGTGTCGTGACCGGCTGCGCGTGATCTCGGACCTGCGGAGGAGGCGCGGCGCGTGGGCAATGAGCCAGCCTTCGCGTCGCCTGACTTCCTGCGCCCCGTTTGCGCGGCCGGATTCAAGTGGCCGGTTTTCCGACCGATAATGCAGGCATGCCTGCGTGCCGGCGAGAGTTTCGTCCGGAAGGCGGGTTCCATTGAGCGCGCCAACGATTTCAGGAGCCCCATGCCGCAAGCGCAAGACCCCGACGAGCGCTACGTCCGCATCGCGGTCATGATCATGCTGGCGTTGACGTTGTTCGCCAGCGCTTGCGCCACCCTGATCCATTGGCTCGCGCCCATCCATCGCATGATGGATCTGGTCGTTCCTCCCGCCTTCTGCGTGCTCAGTGTCGGTCTGATCACGGCCCTGGTGCGGCGTCCGGATTGGGTACTCGGCATCGTGCGAATCGATCTGCTGGCCGCGGGCGTCGCGCTCGTGGCGCCGGCGTGGCTCTACACTCTGCAGGCGACCCTGACGCCCGGCGTGCAGTTGATCGAGATCCTGCCGCCCGTGTCGTCGTTGTTCGTGGTGTTCCTGGCCATGCTGATGATCTTCGTCCCCGGCCGGCTGGCTTTTCTCATGGCCGCGCTGAGCTGGGTGCTGATCGCGCTGCCGGTGCTGGTCTACCTGCTGTTGCATGGGCAGGAAATGTGGTCGCCGCGGGGCCGGGATCTGCTGATGGCGTATGGCCCGGCGAGCATCATGGTCGTCGTGCTGCTGCCGGTGCAGCGGGCGCTGGTCGGCAAGATCAGGCGACTGGCCCTGGAACGGGACCGGATGGAGGTCATGCTGCGCCGGGATCCGCTGACCGGCGTGCAGAGCCGTCTGCTCGGCGAGCAGATGTTGCGCCAGGTGCTGAGCGAACGAATCCCTGCCGGCGTGATCATGCTGGACCTGGACAAGTTCAAGGCGATCAACGACACGCACGGTCATCCGATGGGCGACAAGGTGCTGCAGGCGGTGGCCGATGCTTGCCAGGGGCTGCTGCGCGCGGGCAAAACCATCTCGCGCTGGGGTGGCGAAGAATTCCTGGTGATCGTGCCGAACGTCGATGCGCCCGGCTTGCAGCGGGTGGCCGAACGCCTGCGGTTGGCGATCGCCGACTTGTCCGTCGCGCCTGCCGGGCAGGTGACCGCATCGCTTGGGGCCACGTTGCTCCAGAGCTGGGACGACCAGGAAACCGTGCTGCAACGTGCGGACCGGGCGCTCTACCGCGCCAAGGAGCAGGGCGGAAACCGGGTGGTGGCCGTTCCGGCGCCAATCGCGGCGGGTACGACGCCGCAACAAACGAATTAGAGGGAACGTAGTCTTGCGGCGGCTCGACCATGGCGGCGCATACCGGGTTGAGCTCGATGCAGCGCATGACGGTCAGCAGGTAGCGTTCGCTTTGCACCAGGCAGGACTTGAAGCGTCCTTGCCACAACGCACTGAAGCGCCTGTGCCTGAGGTTGGGTCGGCATGCCTGCCGCCGGCAGGCCTGCCCCTGATTGCCCACGTTCCCTTTTTCCCTTTTTTTCGGCCCCGGCATCCCGCCAAGGGGCTGGACTGGAAGATGGCGCATCGGTGAGCATGATCAGCACATACCTGCCCATCCCATGCCTTCCGAAGAGCTTCTGCGGCTGCTGCCCGACGCGGTGGTGCAGTGACCACGCGTAGGCGCGAGGGTCGGCTGTCCGCCTGTTCCGTCGCTTAAATTGTCCCCCGTGTCATTTTCCCTTATTCTGGGTTACGGAGGTTTTTTCATGCTGGATCAGTGGCTCATGAATCAGGTCATTATATTCGTGCTTGGTGCGTTGGCCGGCGCCATTATCCAGAGATATGCAGACCGCGTCCTCGGATGGCTGGAATCCCAGGTATTCATTCGCAGGAACCGATCCCGGTCCGCGGCATTGATAGCCAAGCAGAACGGTAAGAATTTTTCCTTTTGCGGCATCAGGTCGTCGATTTTCGTGGCGGCATTCGATCCACGGGGCATAGACGAGAAGAACATCGTCGCCACCTTGCAGTCGGAATCGGAATGGATCCACGGAGACACGGAGGTGGATGATGCGTACAAGGAGCAGTGGATCGCTTCGAAACAGCACTGGCAGGACATGCTGGAGTCAAGGAAAATATTCAACGGGACCAAATTCGGGCTGAAGCATTATCACCAGTTTCGTGACGGAATGAATGAGGCAAGCGGGTTGAATCTGTCGTTCGCCCAGACGGATTATCTGACGCAACGTACAAGAACCGGTGTTTATCAAAAATTGCCTGCCAACGTCCGAAAGTCCGTGCTGGAACGGCAGGCAAATGACGTCCATCCCTTCTTCAGCAACTCTTTTGGCGTCTCGCTTGCGGTCATTACCCTGGACGGGGACATGGTTTTTGCCGAGCGCAGCCATCAAACGGCGGTCAATGCCGGAAAAATCGCCTGCGGGGTCGTCGAGGGCATGGACGAACGGGATGTGGACAGGGCAGACGGCAAGCCGAATCCCTACGTAACGGCACATAGAGGTCTGGCTGAAGAACTTGGCGTCAATCTGAACCCCGGAGAAAATCGAGCCATATCCCTTCACTCGCTGGTTCTGGACACCGACTACTACGAATGGAGCATGCTGGGTGTGGCCGATTTCCGGAAGGTCAGGAACGAGAAGGTCACGTCCGGGTATGTCAGGGAGTTGTGGGCGAGCGCGAAGGGGCGCGACAAGTATGAGCTTGGAACGCTCGTGCTGGTCAGGTTCACGCCGCAGGATATCGGCAAGTTCATCGTCGAAAATGCGGAACGCTTTGTCAATTACGCCTTGGTCGCCACGATTTATGCCTTGCTCCGGGAGTTCCCGCGTCATCAGGTTGCCGCTGCCTTCGGGAATGGGTTTTCCGCTTATGTGGGTTCCCCCATCAAAGGGGACGTGGTCAATTGAACGTATTCCTGGAGGCTTGCCTGCGCTGAAAAGGTCCCAGGAACAATTTCTGATAGTGGATTGGCTACCGGGGTGAGGGTGGGGTACGGCGCGCGCTGAGCGTCGCGGAGAACGCAAGGCGTGATCGTGTCGGACATGGCCGACTTCCTCGTTTCGATCTCGCCGGCGTTGCGCAGCACGTGGTGCAGCGGGGCAACAATCGTCTGCCGTGTTTCCTGGGCGACGAGGATCATCGACGTTGCCTGCTCCGTTGGCGGTGGCGCACTGGCCTGCGCGGCTGAGTCGGTACACCGCGCTCCGCTCGGCCTTGCATGCTCGCTCCGGCGCCTCCCGGTACTTCCGGCACACTCCCTCGGCCCTCGATCAGGTCTAGCGTTCCGCGCATCGTTCATCGCGATCCGCCGCGGGGAGGGGACCTCATGCCAACCATGGACCGCCGACAGTTCCTGAAGCTCTCCGCCACGCTGGGCGCGGCGCTGGCCCTGGGTTGCACGCCGCTGCGGCCGTCGTCGAGCGGCTGGCGCGAACGGCGGGAGCTGTATCCGCAAGGCGTCGCCTCCGGTGATCCGGATGACAACAGCGTCCTGCTGTGGACGCGGCGCCCGTATGCGGACGCGCGCAAGAGCGCCACGCTGCGGGTCGAAGTGGCGCAGGACCCGGACTTCGCCAAGGTGATCGCGAGCACGGCGGCGCAGGTGTCGGCCGCGTCCGACTGGACCTGTCGGGTGCTGGTCGGCCAACTGCCATCGGCGCGCGAATACTGGTATCGCTTCGTTGACGAGGAAGGCAACGGCAGCCGGATCGGCCGCACGATCACGGCTCCCGCGCCTGACGATGCGCGGCCGGCGCGCTTCGCCTTCGTCAGTTGCCAGGACGTGTGCGAGGGCGCCCTGAACGCGTATCGGCGCATGATCTTCGAGGACGAACGCGCCGCGCCCGAGGACAGGATCGGCTTCGTGCTGCACCTGGGCGACTTCATCTACGAAGTCGTGCAATACCCCGACCAGGTGAAAGACGGCCATCGCTACGACCGTCGCATCAAGTTCCCGGTCCGCTTCCCGAAAGGCAAGACGGTTGCCAACAACCGCTTCTGGGCGCCGGACTCGCTCGAGGATTACCGCGCGCTCTACCACGCCTACCTGCAGGACCCGGACCTGCAGGATGCGCGCGCGCGTTGGCCGTTCGTGGCGGTGTGGGACAACCACGAATTCTCCTGGCAGGGCTGGCAGTCGATCCAAGAATTCGGCCAGGGCCTGGTGCCGGCGCAAACGCTCAAGGTCGCGGCCAACCAGGCCTGGTTCGAGTACCAGCCGGCGCGGGTGGCGGCGCCGGGCGCGAGCCTGGACAGCTTCGTGGCGCCGCACGTGGTCGACACGCCGGTCACGGCATTCGACGATGACGGACTGGGCCGCGAAGCCAACAACCTCGCCGCCATCAACAGCCTGGTCGTGTACCGAGCCTTGCGCTGGGGCCGGCATATCGACCTGATCCTCACCGACCAGCACAGCTTCCGCTCGCGCGACCCGGGTTCGCACGACGAAATCAACCCGCTGTTCGAAGGCGACAAGCTGGGCTGGGTACCCGAGGAACTGGCTATGCAGCTCGACGGCGGCCGCGACTACGCCGGCGGCCATCCGCCGGCGAAGCTGTCTTTCCGCGGCAGGAGCGTGGCCAACTACCGCGCCCATGAAGCGCCACAGACGCTGCTGGGGGCGAAGCAGAAAGCCTGGTTCCTCGACCGCCTGCGCAGCGCGCAAGCTACCTGGAAGATCTGGGGCAATTCGCTGGGCACGCCCGATTGGCGCGTGGATCCGCAGCATCTTCCGCCCGCGCTGGGCGAGTGGTCTGGCGCAGGCTTTGCACTCATGGGCACCAGCGACTGGGGCGGCGCGTACCACGAGCGCGCGGAGATCTTCGACACCGTGCGCGACCACGGCATCACCGGCTTCGCGATCGTCTCGGGCGACCGCCACAGCTTCTGGGCGGGCTACGCCGCCAAGGCCTTGCCGCCCGCCGCGTTCGAGCCGGTGGGCGTGACCTTCGTGGGCGGCTCGCTCATTTCACCGGGGCTGGTCGAAGGCTACGAACACGGCCTGAAGAAGGACAATCCGCTGCGCCCGTTGTACATCGCCAACCCGGGCGACGGGCCGGCGCAACCCACCGTCAACCTGCTGATGCATCACGGCGTGCGTTCGGCGCTGGCATACGCCAGCAGCGGCGACCTCCAGAAAGCACATGCCGCCAGCAATCCCGAGCTGGCTCCGCACCTGACCTTCGTCGACATGGGCGGCCACGGCTACGCGACCGTGCGCGTCGACGCCGACACGATGGTCACCGATTTCGTCTGCATCCCGCGCCCGATCGAACGCAGCCCGCGCCCGGACGGCGGCCCGTTGCGCTACCGCGTCCGCCACGAAGTGCCGCTGTGGCAAGCCGGCGAGCGGCCGCGGATGCGGCAGACGGCGGTGGAGGGCGATCCGGGTTTGGCGGTGTAGGAAGGCATCGCCATCCAGCCATTGCCGAATGGCGATGCCTTCGGCCGATGGATGTCCGCGTCGCCCTCCCGGTCGGCGTTGCTGGAGGTGCCGGCTTGTCCGCTTGTTTTTTTCCCCGGGGTCATGACGCGGCCCCCACCACGGCGATGTCGTAGCTCAGATCGGGGTACGCGCTTGGCAGCCCGCGCGCGGCGCGCTGCGTGTGCCAATAGTGCTCAAGCTTGGGCTGGATGTTGGCGGCGAGGTACTGATGCCCTTCGTACACGGTCCTGGCCGAAACGGTGCAGCCGAGCGTGCGCAGCTCCTTCGAGATCAGGTCGGTGATGGAGCCCGCGTTGTGGCTCTCCACGTAGATGGGCTTTTCGGGCATGTCCCTCTTGCGGGCGCGGACCATGCCAGCGCCGAGCATGCCGATCCATCCCCCCAGGGTCCGGTCGATCATGCGGCTGCGTTTCCAGCGCCTGCCGAAACCGAGGAGAAACGCGGCAGCTTTTTCCCGGCTCTCCAACGTGCCCGGAAGCAGGGCCAGCAGGCCGGTGTCTTTCCCGTGCGTCAGCCTCCGGTAAAAGGACAGCCGATCCAGCAGCGCCTCCACCGCCTTGCTGGGCAGCTCCTCGCTTTCCCGCATCAACACTTCATCGCTGACCTTCAGGCTCGTGCTGCCCATCATCCAGTGCCGTATCGTTTCGAGCTCGCACAGCATCGCTATGCGCGCGACCGACATGACGTTCGTCCCCGAGAGACCTTTTTCCGGATCGCATTTCTTGCTGGAGATGATGCCGATGCCCGCCATGCACAGGAAGAAATCGCGCGCGGCGCAGGGGTATTCCATGAGCAGGGCGCGTTCGGTCAGCCGGTGTCCGACCAGCGCGCTCGATCGGCCGAACTTGCCCAGCAGCCGGTCGGATATCCCGATCACGGTGGCGGCGTCGATGCCGTCCGTCTTCCCGCACAGCGCGAGCACCATGCCCTGGAACACGTTGGAGGCATGATGGGCCGCATCCAGGAGCATCTTGTGGGTAAGGCCGTCGGGCAGCGCCATGGATGCGGTGTAGTTGGCCTTTTCCCGGGCCTCGCCCAGGCGGATTTCCAGCAGGCACAGGGCCGCATGCTTCAAGCGTTCCGCCTCGGCACCGATGGCGCCGGTCTCGCGGACGGCCTTCCGCAACTCGCCGACGAGGTCCTGCAGCCACTGCCTTTCCCGGTCGCCCGGGATGCCGGGAACCAGCAGCTGGTTGAAGAACATCCAGTCGACGATGTCCAGGGCGACGGATTGGAAAGGTGCGGTCCTTGCCATGTTGTGGGCGCCGTCCGTCAGTGGCTCTTCGCGGCCGTGACGGCATCGGTGATCATCTTCGCCGCATTGATCACGACGGTGGCGACTTCCAGAACCTTGATCAGTTTCGACAGCATGGTGCGTTCCTCATGGGTGGCGCGGCTTGGGTGAGTGCGGAGCAGGATAGTCTCCGGCACCCGTGTGGAAAATGGGGAAATTCCCCGTACCTTTTTCCACACTCCAGCGTCTTCGTGCGTCACCTCGATGGGCTTACCGAAAGGCGTGGTTGCTCAATCGCCGATGGGCCGCCAGACCGATACGGGCACATCGACGCGACGGTCATCGCCGCGCCGGTAGGCTCTGCGGAGCATTGCCGACGGGAGACGAAGCCATGGCCGAGCCCGCGATCCGACACCGACACGAAACCATCGACGGCATGACGTTGCACGTCGCCGAGGCAGGCGATCCCGGTGCGGCCACTTGCCTGCTGTGCCTGCATGGCTGGCCGGAGAGCTGGGCGGCGTTCGAGCCGGTGATGACATTGCTGCACGGCGAGGCGCATGTGGTTGCGATCGACCTGCCGGGCATCGGCGGTTCGGTCACGCCGCCGGCCAGCGGCGCCAAGCGCACGATCGCCGACTGCGTGGGCGCGCTGATCGAGCGCATGGACCTGGCGGGGGTGACCGTGGTGGGACACGATGTGGGCGGCATGGTGGCGCACGCGCTGCTGCGCTGGCATCCGGGCGTGGTGGCGCGCGCCGTGGTGATGAACACGGCCATTCCGGGCGTGGCGCCGTGGGACGAGGTCGTCGCCAATCCGCACATCTGGCACTTCGCCTTCCATGCCGTGCCGGGATTGCCCGAGACGCTGGTGGCCGGCCGCGAGGCCGAGTACTTCGCCTGGTTCCAGCGCGCGCTGTCGGCGCGGCCCGAGGGTGCCGAGGCCCGCGCCCGGTTGCACGCCCCGGCGTACACCCGCCCGTCGGCGCTGCGGGCGGGCTTCGACTGGTACCGCGCCTTCGAGCAGGATGCCTGCGACACGCGCGACGTCCGGGAACGCCGCGTCGACACGCCGGTGCTCTACCTGCGCGGCGCGGAAGAACGCGGCATTGCCCTGGATCGCTACGTCGAGGGCCTGCGCGAGGCTGGCGTGCGCGACGTGCGCGGCGACCAGTTGCCCGGCTGCGGTCATTTCGCGCCCGAGGAGCAACCGCAGGCAGTGGCGGCAGCCGTGCTGGCATTTGCGCGTCGTTGAGGGCGGGCGCGAAAACTCAGATCGTCCCTGCCACCTTGTTCCCCGCCGGCCGCGGCGAGCGACGGCGCATGACGGCCAGTGCGGTCAGCAACGCGATGGCGGTGGCGATCGCGGCGAGTTCGAGCGGCGCGTCGAAGCCGTCGCGGTGCGTGGCCAGGGTGGCGGCCACCATCGGCCCGGCGATCTGGCCGATGCCGAAGGCGACGGTCAGCGCGCCGATCAAGCGCGTCGCATGGTCGCCGGCCAGCCGGTTGGCCTCGCGCATGGTGAACATCACCGACGGCATGGACATGGCGCCGAGCAGCGCGGTGCCGAGCAGCAGGCTCTCCAGCCGTGGCCGGTACAGGCACAGCACGATGCCCAGCAGCTGCGACAGCAGGCAAAGCGCCAATCCCGCATAGTTGCTGCGCGGCGCCGGCAGCGCGCCCGTCAGCCAGGTGGCCAGCACCGCCGCCACCCCGTACAGCGGCCAGAACCATTCGCGCAGCGCTGGCAGGTGCAAGCGGGCGTCGGCGATCAGCGGCAGGAAGATCGCCGGGATGATGTAGCTGAAGCCCAGCAGGGCGTAGATCAGAACCAGCGCCCACGGCGTGCCGCGCTGGCCTGGGGCGCCCGCGGCCATCGGGGCCGCGGCGCCTTCCCGCGCGGCCAGCGGACGCCACAACGGCAGCGCGACCATCGCGGTCAGGGCGCCGAAAACCAGCCACCAGCGCGTGGCATCCATGGCCGGCCCGTGGATGGCGGCCACCAGGATCCCGGTCACGGCGATGCCGACGCCCGGCCCGCTGAACAGCAGCGATTCCAGGCCGGCGTGCCGTTGCGCGCGCAGCCGGGCCATGCCCCATGCCACGCCGTGCACCATCAGCAGGGCGGCGGCCACGCCCGCCGCGAAGCGGCACAGCATCCACGGCGCCAGCGAGGTCGTCACGCCCATGCCCAGCGTGGCCAGCGCCAGCAGCAGCACGCCGCCGCGCAGCGCGGCACGCTGCGGCATCGACACCGCGATGCAGGCCAGCGCGCCGAGCATGTAGCCGATGTTGTTGATCGAGGCGAGCCACCCGCCATCGACCAGGCTCAGGCCGTCGGCCTGCATCAGAGGCAACAGCGGCGTGAACGCGAATCGGCCGACGCCTAGCCCCAGGGCGAGTATCGCCATGCCGGCCAGCGCTGAACGCAAGGGGGAACTCATGCCATCTCCGGATCGCCAGGTTGCGATGGCATGCTAGGCTTGCTGGAACATCGAGTAAAACGAATAATTCCGATCACTTGCATCGAAGAAACCGAACATGGACCTGCGCGAACTGGAAGCCTTCCTGGCCGTGGTTGAAACCGGTGGCGTCGGCCGCGCCGCGACCCGGCTGCATCGCGCGCAGTCCAGCATCACCAGCCGCATCCACCAGCTGGAATCCTCGCTGGGCATGACGCTGTTCCACCGCGACGGCCAGCGCCTGCGCCTGACCGTGGCCGGGGAGACCCTGATCGACCACGCGCGCCGTCTGCTCGAACTGGCTGACCAGACGCGCACTGCGGTGCGCAGCGACGAGCCCGGCGGCAAGATCCGGCTGGGTGCGATGGAAAGCATCGCGGCCAGCCGCTTGCCGTATCCGCTGGCGCGGTTCCACCGCCGCTATCCGCAGGTCTGGGTCAACCTCTCCACCACCTCGTCGCACGGGTTGGTGGCGGACGTGCAGTCGGGCGGCCTCGACGCGGCCATCGTCGGCGAGGCGGTGGACACCACGCGCTTTCGCAGCGTGCCGTTGTACGAGGAGGAGCTGGTGCTGGTGGGGGCGCGCGACAGCATGCTGCTGGACGAACCCCGGCGCCTGGCCGGCGGCGCCGTGCTGGTCTACCACAAGGCCGGCTGCGCCTACCGCAGGCGGTTCGAGCAATGGCTGGAATCGCGGCACATCGTGCCGGCGCACGTGCTGGAATTCGCCTCCTACCACGGCATGCTGGCCGCGGCGGCAGGCGGCGTGGGCCTGGGCCTGCTGCCGCGTTCGGTGCTGGAAGTGTTTCCGCAGAAGAACGTCCTGTCCACGCGCGATATCGCGCCACGCCTGGCGCGCCTGAAGACCTTCCTGGTCATGCCCCGCGACCGGCACCAGTCGTCGCTGGCGCGGCTGGAGGAGTGCCTGCGCGAGGACGCGGCGAAGCAGCGCGGGGGCGAGGGGCGCGGCAGCGCGAAGGCGGCCAGGCCGAAGGTTGCGTCGGCTGCGCGCTGAGGGGCGAGTGCCTCAGGCCACCTCTTGCGGCCGCGGCGGTGCATCGGGATGCATGTCCATCGCGCCCGGCGTGGTGTGCACCAGCGGCACGAAGTTGTCGTCCGGCGTCACTTCGCGCTTGCGGCGCATGAAACGGTACAGCGCGTAGCCGGCCAGCAGGCCGTCGAGCACCGCGAACCAGCCGAACAGGAGCGTCGGCCGGGTCAGGCTCATCAGCGTGCCCGCCAGCAGCGGCCCCACCGCCGAGCCGATGCCGTTGACCAGCAGCACCGTGCTTGATCCGGACAGCAGCTCGTCGCGACGCAGGTAGTCCACCAGGTGCGCCACCGCGATCGGGTACACCGCGAAGCTCATGCCGCCGAAGGCGAACACCAGCAGCATGGCGATGGTGTGGCCGGCGTTCGGCAACACCAGGTTGGCCAGCGCCGCCAATGCCGCGGTGGCGCTGATCAACGCCAGCGCCAGGCGCCGGTCGATGCGGTCGGACAACCGTCCCAGCGGCAGTTGCAGCACCACGCCACCGGCGATCGCCACGCTCATGTAGGTGCCGACTTCGGCCGCGCCGAGACCGCGCGCGGCCGCATACAACGGCAGCAGGCCCCAGAACGCGCCCAGCACCATGCCCGAGATCAGTGCGCTGACCAGCGCGGTCGGCACCAGCCGGAACATGCGCCCGACCTGGACGCGCGGCGCGGCATGGATGGACGGCTGCGGCTGCGGGGTCATCACCACCGGCAGGTTCGCCGCGCAGACCAGGATCGCCACCACGCAGAACAACACGAAGCCCTCGCCGCCGATGTGCAGAAATTGCTGCGCGATCGCGCTGGCGCCGAGGTTCAGCATCATGTAGACGGCGAATACCGAACTGCGATGTCTCGGATCGGCGGCGGTGTTGAGCCAGCTCTCGATGATCGCGTACAGGCCTACCAGCAGCAGGCCCTGCAGCACGCGCAACACCAGCCACGCCGCGTAGGCCGAGGTCAGCGCCTGCATCAGCACCACCACCGCCAGCAGCGAGGTGCAGAACGCGAACGTGCGGATGTGGCCGAAGCGATGCGTCAGCCTGGGCACCGTGTAGGTGCCGACCAGGAAGCCGGTGTAGTAGGCCGAGGTCAGAATGCCGATCATCGCGACGGAGAAGCCGAGCGCCTCGCCCTCCAACGCGATATGCGTATGCAGCAGGCCGACTCCCATCAACAGGAACACGGTGCTCGACAATAGCGGTGCGGTGGTGCGGATGCTGCTCAACATGCGAAAGGCCCGGGATGGCGCGCGCCGCGCGGCCGGCGGAGCCGGTGCGGCTTCGGCAGGGTAACCGGACGGGAAAGCGTTTGTCGCCGCCCGGCGGTGTTCGGGCCATGGCGCATGCACGGCGAAGCGTGCCCGGAACAACCGACATCACGGCGTTGCACGCGTTGCGCCGCCACGGTCCCGTCGACTTCCCAACCGCCGGAGCCCGCGAGCGGACGCCCGCGCGAACGTGGAGTCCCCGGGTGGCGCGGCGTCGGCGCCATCGCGCCGGATGGTTGCAGGCAGCCGCGCACGCCGGGATGACGGCCCGATGAGAGTGCGAAGACGCTCTTTGCTGTCAGTACCGCGCCGCCGTCAGCGGCGCATCGGCCCACTGCCATGCGGCCGCGTGCTGCTTCGACGTTTCGCGCGCAGCGTCGACCTGGCCGAGTTGCTGCTGCGCCTGCGCCAGGCCGAACAGCGACCAGCCGTTGAGCGGGTAGGCTTTCAGGTCCTGGTTGAATGCCTCGACCGCGCCTGCGGCATCGCCTGCTTCGAGCAGCGCGGCACCGAGGTAGGGACGCACCGGCAGCGGCCAGTCGGCTGGTTCGTTGTAGGCGAGCGCATCCTCGGCGGCAGCCGCTTCCCGCAACATGGCGATGGCCTGCGCGTGCTTGCCCTGCGTGCGCAGCAGTTCTCCGCGCAGCAGAGCGTCAGCCACGCGCAACACGTGGTCGGCTTGGTTGATGTCGAAGAAGCTTACCTTTGCCATGGCCGGATCGATGGCGATCGCATGCAGGGCGTCGGCTTCGCGCGCGGCTTCGGTCAGCGCGCCCTTGCGCGCCTGCGCCATGCCGCGGGCAAAATGCCGGATCGCCGTCGGATAGGGCGGCTCCGTTGATGCGGCGGTATCGATCAGGATCGCGTCCCAGTCGCCGAAGCGGACCCGGGTGAGCAGCGGCGTGACCACGAACTGCTGCATGAACTCCATCGGCGCCGTGCCCATCGCGGCGCGGTCGGCGCGTCGGGCCGTCTGTTCGGCCGCCTGCAGCGCCAGCGTGCGCGAGCCGGTCAGGCTCGTCGTCATCGTGGCGAAGTGCCAGTTGTGCGGCACGTAACCCAGCGGGTAGACGCCGTTGCTGCCGCGGCACATCGCCAGGAAATCCTTGTCGGCCGTGGTGGCGGCGAGGTTGGTCAGGGTGGCGTCGTGATAGCGGCCGACGCGGATGTAGGTGTGCGCGGGCATGTGCACCAGGTGGCCCGATCCGGGCGCCAGCGCGGCCAGCGCGTCGGCCCAGGGTTCGGCGCGCTGCGGTTCGGGCGAGGATTCGGTAGCGTGGATGTAGTAATGCATCGCGCCGATATGGCGCGGGTTGCGCGCCAGCACGCGTTCCAGTTCGCCGAGCAGGTGCGGGGTGAACTGGCCCGGGGCACCGTCCTTTTCCCAGTACGCCCACGGCGAGAGATCCATCAGCGCTTCCGCGTAAAGGGTCGCTGCATCGTCGTCTTCGGGGAATTGTGCGACCACGCGCGCCATCGCCTCGGCATAGGCGCGGTCCAGTGGTGCGCGATCTTCCGGCGCCGGGTCGGCGTAGCGCGTTTGCAGTGCCTGGATCAGCGCGCGGTCGATCGGGCGCGCGGTGGTGGCCAGGCTCGCGGCGCGCGTGGCGAGGGCGGTGGCGTCCTTCGCGTGGGCCGGGTCCATCGGCAGATTGATGTTCGGCCCCAGCACCAGCGCCTGGCCCCAGACGCACATCGCGCATTGCGGGTCCAG
>CALCWL010000467.1 GCA_937906285.1 uncultured Rhodanobacter sp.
GAGCCGATCCGCTTCGGCATCCTGCCGATCGGCAGCGCGGCGGAGTCGCTGGAGCAATGGCGGCCGCTGCTGGACGACTTGCGCAAGCAGTTGGGCCACCCGGTGACTACCGTGTCGGTGGGCAGCTACGCCGGCTTGTCCGACGCGATCGGCGGCCAGCGGGTGGACGTGGCCTTCCTCTCCGGCAAGCTCGCGGTCGAGGCGGTGACGCATCAGCACATGCAGGTGTTTGCCCAGTTCGTGCGCAACGATGGCGTCAACGGCAACGTCGCCATGCTGGTGGTGCGCAGCGACAGCCCCATCCGCCATCTCGACGACCTGCTCGCCACGCCCCGCCACGGCTGGCGTTACGCGCGCAGCGAGCATTTGTCGGTCACCGGCTACACGGCGCCGGAAGCCTACGTGTTCGCCCCGCGCGGGCTCAATTCCGACACCTTCTTCGCCAGCGTGCGGGTAGGCGACCATCAGAGCAACCTGCTCGCCGTGGTCAATCGCGAGGTGGACGTGGCCAGCAGCAACAACCCGGACATGGACCTGTTCCGGCGCAATTTTCCGCGCGAGGCCGCGCAACTGCGGGTGATCTGGCGTTCGCGGCTGATTCCCTCCGGCGTGCTGGTGATCCGCGACGGCATGCCCGAATCGCTGCGCCGCAAGCTCACGGCGTTCCTGTTGGCCTATGGCAAGGCGCCGGGCGAAACCGGCGAACGCCAGCGCGAGCGGCTGGCGCGAGTGCCGGACCTGGGCGGTTTCGCGGCGGAGACCAATCACGTGCTGCAACCCTTCGTCGACATGCAGTACACCTTGCTGCGGCAGCAGGCCGAACAGGGCCGGTGGGTCAGCCCGCAAGCACGGCAGGCGCGGCTGGCGCAGATCGAGGACAACCATCGGCGTACCCTGAAACTGCTGGAACCGCGTTGATGCTGCAGCCGCGTCAGGCTTCCTGTTCGTAATTCACCGAGAGCACCACAAACTCCGTTCGCCCACCCGGCAGCTCGGCAGAAAACTCGTCGTCGACGCGCTTTTTCAGCACGGCGCGCGCTAGCGGCGAGTCGATGCTGATCCAGCCGCGTTTCGCGTCGGTCTCGTCCGGGCCCACGATGCGGTAGCGGTGGGTTTCACCGCTGGTCAAGTTCTCCAGGTCGATGCACGCGCCGAAGAACACGGCGCGGCGATCGCCCGGTGCGCCCTCGGCGACTTTCAGTGCGGGGATGCGTTTGCTGAGGTAACGCGCGCGGCGGTCGATCTCGCCGAGCTGCTTCTTGCGGTAGGTGTATTCGGCGTTTTCGGAGCGGTCGCCCTCGGCGGCCGCGGCGGCCAGAGCCTTCACCACCTCCGGGCGCCGCACGTGCCAGAGATGGTCCAGCTCGGCCTTGAGCCGCTCGAAACCCTCGCGGGTGATGATCGCGGTGGAACCGGGCGAGGGCGGACGCCAGCGGCTCATGCGGGGTCGGCCAACTGGCGCCGTTGGGCGTCGATTTCGCCGCGCAGCGGGTGCTCGGGCCAGGCTGCGACGAGCCGGTCGAGCAGCGCCGCCGCGCTGGCGTGCTGGTCGGCATGGGCGGCCAATGCCCGTGCGGCCAGCAGGCCATAGTGCGGCGCCTGCGGGTCGCGCGGCCAGCGCGTGAGGTAGCCCTGGCCCAGGTGGATCGACAGCCGACTCATGCCCATGCGTGCGGCCAGGTCGGCCAGGTTGCCGCAGGTTTGCGGGTCGTCCGGGATGAAGCTGGCGTCGAGGCCGATGCATTCCTGCAGCACGCCGAGCGCGCGGCGCGATTCGCCCTGGGCGATCAGTGCGGCAATCCAGATCTGGCCATGGATCAGCAAGTCGTCGCGCAGGCCCTGCCGGTGCAGCAGCTCGCGGTAGAACTGGTGCACGGCAGGTGGCGCAGCGCGTTCACGCAGGCGACCGGCGAGTTGCCGCAGGGCAGCCATCGGATCATCCGTGGCTTGCTGGCGTGCCGCTTCGATCAACCCCTCGTCCGCGCCCTGCCCGGAGGCCTTGGCCAGCTCCGGCGCTTCGGGGACCATGCCGAATCGTTCATGGCGCTGGTGGATCATCGCGCCCATGAGATGGAAGGCGAGCACGATCAGGTAGGTGTAGGCGAACGCGAACAGCGGCAGGGCGAGCAGTCGCGGCAGGCGCGCGGTGATTACCGAGGCGACCACGATGAGAATGCCAAGCAGCAGGTTGATCGCCACCGGAATCAGATAGGCGGTACCGAAGGCACCCATGACACGCAGCCAGTTGAGCGGGTTGATGGCCAGCGCGAGGTTGCCGTCGAAGGCCAGCGACATGTCGATCGCCGGCAACACCAGGGCTGCCAGGATCAGCACCGGCCACAGCAGGCGCGGAAAGAACACGATGGAAACCACGCACGAGGCGACCACCAGCAGATGAATCGCGGTGAGTCCCCAGGCGCTGGCGTCGTTGCCGTCACTGCCCACTTCCGGCGGGTCGGCGTAACCGTTGGCGGTGTGCTGCATGCAATCCGCGGCATAGCGCCAGGTGGCGGCCCAGACCAGCACGCTGGCCAGCGCACCGAAGTAGCCGGGCAGCAGACCGACGTAGTGAGCCAGCGCCAGCACCGCGCAGGTGGCCAGCGCGGCGCCGCGCAGCGGATAGCCGAAGCCGTCCCGCAGGCGCTGCGCGAACGGCGTATCGGCGGCGACGATTTCGACGCGCGGCATCAGGGCAAGCCCTCACTCAGCGCTTGCCGCCGAAGATGCCGCCCAGCACGCCGCGCAGGATCTGTC
>CALCWL010000468.1 GCA_937906285.1 uncultured Rhodanobacter sp.
TGCGGCTTTGCCACCCAGGAGGACGATCGATGAACATCAAACCGAGTCTGCTTGCGGTCGCCTGTGCGCTGGCGCTCGCCGCCTGCAGCGACAACTCGTCGTCGCCGACATCGGCGCCGGCCCCGTCCGCCACCACGACTCCGGCGGAGGCCCCGGTGACGATGACGCCCGCCCCGGCGGCTACCGCCGGCAGCATGACCAACGCGCCTGCCGGGTCAGCCATGGACACCAGCAAGGGCACCGCGGTGGTCACCGATTGCGCCACCGAGATCGAGGGTTCGGACGCGATGCAGTACAACGTGTCCTCGATCGTGGTGCCGTCGTCGTGCAAGGACTTCAAGATCACCCTCAAGCACACCGGAACCATGCCGGTTACCGCGATGGGTCATGACGTGGTGATCACCAAACAGTCCGACATGCAGGCGGTGGATGCGGACGGCGTCGCCGCGGGTGCAGCCTCCGGCTACGTCAAGGCCGATGATCCGCGTGTCATCGCGCACACCAGCCTGATCGGTGGCGGCGAGACCACCTCGGTGAGTTTCCCGGTCAGCAAGATCCAGAGCGGTGGCCCGTACGTGTTCTTCTGCAGCTTCCCGGGCCATGCGGCCCTGATGAAGGGCACCATCAGCGTGCAGTGATCTGTCGGCGCCGGGTTCCGTGCGAGCCCGGCGCGCTCAGGTGGCAGGGACTTGCCGTCCGTTCGCGATGGTGGCATCCAGCGTCGCCGCGACCTCGCGTTCCGGCACGGCGCCGACGATCTCCGCGCGGCCGATGCCGCGCCACAGGATCAGGCGCAGCTCGCCGGCCGTGTTCTTCTTGTCGAGTCGCATCCACTGCAGCAGTTGCTCCGTTTCCAGGCCGGGCGGGATCGCCAGCGGCAGGCCGAGTGCGTGCAGCAGGCGTTGCAGCCGCGCGGTGTCGCGCGGCTCGCTCATGCCGGAACGTTCGGACAATTGCGCGGCCAGCAGCATGCCGATGGCCACCGCCTCGCCGTGCAGCAGGCTGGTGTAGTGGCCCGCGGTTTCCAGCGCATGACCGAAGGTGTGGCCGAAGTTGAGCAGCGCGCGTTCGCCCTGTTCGGTCTCGTCGCGCGCCACCACGCCGGCCTTGTATTGCACCTTGCGTGCGATGGCCTCCAGCACGGTGTCGACGTCGCGTGCGGCCAGCGCGTCGGCGTGCTGTTCCAGCCACACGAAGAACGCCTCGTCGCCGATCGCCGCACCCTTGACCACTTCGGCGAGGCCAGCGCGGTATTCGCGTGCGGGCAGGGTGGCCAGCGTGTCGATGTCGGCGATCACCGCGCGCGGCTGGTGGAAGGCGCCGGCCAGGTTCTTGCCCACCGGCAGGTTCACCCCGGTCTTGCCGCCCACCGAGGAGTCGACCATCGCCAGCAACGTCGTCGGCATCTGGATGAAGTCGATACCGCGCATCCAGCACGCAGCGCTGAAGCCGGCGAGATCGCCGACCACGCCGCCGCCCAGCGCGATCACGCAGGCATCGCGGGTGGCGCCGAGCTGGCCCAGCGCCTCCAGCACGCGGCCCACGTTGGCGAAGCTCTTGTGCACCTCGCCGTCCTCCAGCAGGAACGACGACCAGCGCAAACCCTCCAGCCCCGCCTCGACCCGCGGCAGGTACAGCGGCGCCACCGTGGTGTTGCTGACCACCAGCGCGTGGCGCCCGCGCAGCAGCGGGCGCCAGCGCGCGGGATCGTCGAGCAGGCCGCTGCCGACCCATACCGGGTAACTGCGCAGACCGAGCGCGACGTTGATGCTGTGCAGGGGTGGCTTGTTCATGCGTGGTGCGCGGATGGAAAAGGGGATTCGCGCTGCCAGTGCGCGTCGATCAGTTCGATGCAGCGTTCGCTGGCGGCGCCGACGCTGCCATGGTGGCCGGGCACGGCGAGGTCGGCAAGTTCGCGGTAGATCGGCTCGCGCGCGGCGGCCATCGCGTGCAGCCGCGCGACGCGGTCGGGCACGGCCAGCAGCGGGCGACGATGGTCGCGTTCGAGGCGTTCGAGTTGTTGCTCGATGCTGGCCTGCAGCCACACCACGAAACCGCGCCGGGCCAGCCAGCGGCGGTTGTCGGCGGCCAGCACGGCGCCGGCGCCGGTCGCCAGCAGCACGCCGGAACGTTGGCTCAGCGCGTCCAGGCGCGCGCTTTCGCGCTCGCGAAAGCCGGCTTCGCCCTCGACCTCGAACACCGTGCCCACGTCCACGCCGCAATGTTGCTCGACCTCCTGGTCGAGATCGACGAACGAGAGCCCATAATGCACGGCGAGCCGCCTGCCGACCGAAGTCTTGCCGGCACCGGTCGGACCGACGATGAACAGGTTGCACGACGGATTCATGGCGTGATGCTAACAGGCGCCGGAGGAGGGCTGCGGTGGGCGAACGGGTACTGCTGGCCGGTTGCGGCGATCTCGGCCTGCGCGTGGCACGGCGGCTGCGCGCGCGCGGCGACGAGGTGTGGGCGTTGCGCCGGCGACCGCCGGTGGCGGACGAACCGGGCGTGCACTGGCTGCAGGCGGATCTCACCCGGCCGGACAGCCTCGCCGCGTTGCCGCGCGCGTTCACCCGGATGGTCTACTCGCCCACGCCCGACCATCGCGACGCCGCGGCCTATCGCGCGATCTTCGTCGACGGGCTGCGCCACCTGCTGGCCGCGCTCGACGGCGGCGCGCTGCGGCGCGTGCTGCTGGTGTCCTCCAGCGCGGTGTATGGCGCCCACGGCGGGGAGTGGGTGGACGAGGACACGCCAGCCGATCCGCCCGGCTTCAACGGCGCCAGCCTGCTCGAGGCCGAACGCTGGCTGGCGGCGCAGCCGTTGCCGTCGGTGACGCTGCGCCTGGCCGGGCTGTACGGGCCGGGCCGCACCCAGTTGTTGGAACGCCTGCGCGCCGGCACGGTACAGGTGCCGCGCGCCACGCCGCATTGGGCCAACCGCATCCACGTCGACGACGCGGCCGCGGCGACCGCGCACTTGCTGGCGCTGGACGATCCGCAGCCGTGCTATCTCGGCGTGGACGACACCCCGCTGCCGCTGGACGTGCTTTACGACCACCTGGCGCGACTGCTCGACGTGCCCCTGCCAGCCACCGGGCCGCCACCGCCGGGCGTCGGCAGCAAGCGCCTGAGCAATGCGCGGCTGCGCGCCAGCGGTTTCGTGCCGCGCTGGCCGGATGCGCGCGTCGGCTACGCGGCGTTGCCCGGCACCTGATCTTCGCCCACCCGCCACCCAGGAGAGCACCATGACGGCTTCCATCCCGCATCACCAGGTCAGCACCGGCAACGACATCCCCGGTTGCCGCATCGTGCGCTCGTTCGGCATCGTGCGCGGCATCACGGTGCGCTCGCGCAGCGTGGTGGGCAACCTCGGCGCGGCGCTGCAGACCATCGTCGGCGGCAATATCTCGATCTACACGGAACTGTGCGAGAAGGCGCGCGAGGAAGCCTTCGAGCTGATGCTGCGGCATGCCGCAGCGATGGGCGCCAACGCGGTGGTGGCGATGCGCTACGACGCCAACGACGTGGCCCAGGGCGTCACCGAAGTGCTCGCCTACGGCACCGCGGTACAGGTGCAGGCCGCTTGAGCGCATGACGCGGTGCGGCTTGTGCCGCGTGGTGCGCGCGGACCAGACTCGGGCTTCGGGACAGGGAGCGCCGCGTGCCGCTTGCACGTACCGACGGGAGATTCATGCCATGTCAGTAGCCAAGGTCATCGAAATCAATGCGTCGTCGAAGCAGGGCATCGAGGACGCCGTGCAGCACGGCCTGCGCAAGGCCGGGGAATCGGTGAAGAAGATCAAGGGCGCCTGGATCAACGAGATCAAGGTGGTCACCGCCGACGACGGCAGCGTCACCGAGTGGCGCGTCAACATGAAGGTCAACTTCGTCGTCGACTGAGGGCGCGCGGCGCCAGGGCGGCGCCTCGACGCTGCCCTGTCAGCCGTGCGTGAGTCCGGTCACGTGGCGGTCGTCGTCGTACTCCACCACCGTGTCGGCCAGCGCCGGCAGCGTCGCCAGCGCGTGGCGGCTGAGGCGTTCGAAGTGCATCAGGAAGCGGCCCATGCTGGCCGCATCCATCGCCAGCGGGGCGTGGCGCGCGACCAGTTCCTCCTCCTGCTCGCCGCGCCAGCGGCGCACGATGTCCCAGTTCGGCGCCTGCAGCACGATCAGCGCGTCGAACTTGCGCCACAGCGGCTGGTAGCCGCGCAACTGCTTGTTGACCCAGCGCCGCCAGGCGCCGTCGGGGTCCTCGTCGCGTTCCAGTGCGTTGATCGGCCGGGCCAGCGCGGCCAGCGGCTGCGGGCGGATGCCCAGCGCCCAGCCCTCCACGATCACCAGCGCGGGGCGCTTGGTGATGCGCGGCCAGCGCGAAGGCGGCAGGCGGGTGTCGCGGCCCTTGTCGAAACGCGGATGGGTCACGGCCAGGCGGTCGGAGGCCTGCGGCACCGCCGCCAGCACCGACAACAGCAGCTCGATCTCGTGGGTGCCCGGCACGCCGCGCGAGCGCAGCAGCGGGTGCACGTCGCGGGCCAGTGCCTCGCGTTCGCTGCGCGCGTAGTAGAAGTCGTCCAGCGAAAGTACCTCGGTGGCCCAGCCGCGTGCCTTGGCCTGCGCCTTCATGACCCGCGCCAGCGTGCTCTTGCCGCTGCCCTGCAGGCCCGACAGGCCGAGGATGTACGGCCGGCGCGAGCGCGCGATGCGCCCGGCGTACTGGTCCAGGAGGTGGCCAGCCAACGCCTCGTTCTGCTGCTGTGCCAGCGACATCATCGATGGCGGCTCCCGTGCCGGCGCGGGCGGGCGCCCTGGCACGGCGGCGCACAACTATTGCCGCCATTTTCACCTGGCGTGGAGAAGCATCGCGTCGTTGCCGCGGGGGGCGGAACGCGGGAGGCGGGGTTCATTGCACTATCATCGGACAGTTTCATTCGCTCCATGATGGCGCGCTTTGGCCACGACGCAAAAGGGAAGTTTCACACATCATGCTCAAACCTGAAATCCTGGACACTTTCATCCGGCTGCTGGACGAGGCCAGGGCCAGCGGCGACCCCGAACCCACGGCGATGAACCTGGCCACCGTGGAAAGCGCGGGCCGGGTCGCCTCGCGCATCGTGCTCCTGAAGGGCGTCGACGAACGCGGTTTCCGCTTTTTCAGCAACTACCAGAGTGACAAGGGCGGCCAGCTGGAGGCGCACGCGCAGGTCGCGTTGTGCTTCCACTGGAAACACGTGCGCCAAGGCGTGCAGGTGCGCGTCGAAGGCGTCGCGCGGAAACTGCAGGAGGAGGAGTCCGATGCCTACTTCGCCAGCCGCCCGCGCGGCAGCCAGATCGGTGCCTGGGCCTCGCTGCAGTCGCAGACCCTGCCCGATCGCGAGACCTTCGAGCGGCGCGTGCAGCACTACGAGGAGGAATTCGCCGGGCGCGACGTCGGCCGGCCGCCGCACTGGGGCGGTTACCTGGTGGAGCCGGACATGATCGAGTTCTGGTACGGCGCCGAGTTCCGCCTGCACGAGCGCGTGCGCTGGAGCCGCCACGGGCAGACCTGGACGTCCCGGATGCTCTATCCGTGAACGCGTCGGCGATGACGGTGGCGCAACGCGAGTTCGCGGTCGACACCCGCGGCCGCGGCTTCCACGACATCACCGACGAAGTCGCCGACGCGGTGGCGGCCAGTGCGGTGCGCATCGGTACCGCGCTGGTGTTCACGCCGCACACCAGTTGCTCG
>CALCWL010000469.1 GCA_937906285.1 uncultured Rhodanobacter sp.
TCCCCCCCGGTGAACCGATCCAGGAGGCTCAGCGATCCAAGGTCCTTCTCTGCTGTGCTCCCATCGTCCGCTTTGGCGAACAGCTTCAGCGACAACTTTCCATCAGCACTCCGATCGATCGTCTCGAGCTCCTCCGCAGGGATCTCGAATGCAAGCTGGGCCGTGTCCAGCTGGATGCCCGACGCTCCAAATGCCTTGTAGACCGCCGACGTGAGGCCGGGGATGAGCGCGCCGCGCGCTTTCACCGTTCCGCCTTGCAGCACATGCAATTGCAGCTCGGCAAGCTTTGCCTGCTCGGGGCCATTGATCTTGAAGGTGGCATGCACCCGAGTCCTGGACGAAAAGTAGGTATGGCTGGCCGCACTCAGGAATTGCAGTGGGGTGTCGTCGATGTCATAGAGCTTGGCGTCGACGATCGCCAGGGAGCCCGTCTGTTGATTTCCGAGCAAATTTGACCCCTTTGGCCTTAGTTTTTTCATCGAAATTTGACCCCTTGAATACAGTCCTCTGCTTAACTTTTAGGCAGGGGGAATCAAGGAGTGATCAAAGTGGGAACACTGGCAAAGATCCGGCGACTGCACCTGCGAGAAGGCGTGCCGATCAAGGAAATCGAGCGGCGCACGGGGATTGCGCGAAACACCATCAAGAGCTGGCTGCGCCGTGGCCAGATGGTCGAGCCCAAGTACCCGGCGCGCGTGATGGCAACAAAACTGGACGGGTTCACCGAGCAACTGGTCATCTGGCTCAAAGCCGACGCACACCGCGGCAAGCGCGACCGGCGCACCGTCAAGCTGATGTACGAAGAACTTGCCGCGCAAGGCTACCAAGGCGGCTACGGGCGCGTAGCGGCATTTGCCCGACGCTGGCGCGAGAGCCAGGCCGCCAACGCCAACAAGGCCGCCTTCGTGCCACTGAAGTTCGCCCTGGGCGAAGCCTTTCAATTCGACTGGAGCACCGAGTACGCCTTCGTGGGCGGCCTGCGTCGGCGCCTGGAAGTGGCGCACACCAAACTGTGCGCTAGCCGCGCGTTCTGGCTGGTGGCCTACCCCACGCAAAGCCACGAAATGCTGTTCGATGCCCATGCCAGGGCGTTCGCCGCCTTCGGCGGTGTGCCCCAGCGCGGCATCTACGACAACATGAAAACCGCAGTCGACAAAGTCGGCCTTGGCAAGCGGCGCGTCATCAACGCGCGCTTTGAGGCGATGACCGGCCACTACCTGTTCGAGCCCGAGTTCTGCAACGTGGCCAGCGGCTGGGAGAAAGGCATCGTGGAGAAGAACGTGCGCGACCGCAGGACGAGCATCTGGCACAAAGCCGTGAAGCTGCGCTGGGACAGCATGGAAACCCTGAACACCTGGCTGGGCGAGCAATGCCGTGCTGCCTGGGCCGAGCTGAACCACCCAGAGTGGCCTGCCCTGAAAGTGGCTGACGTGCTGCAAGACGAGCAGCTTCGCCTGATGCCCAATCCCAAGCCGTTTGATGGCTACGTGGAAGTGCCCGCGCGCGTGTCCAGCACCGCCCTGGTGCACCTGCAGCGCAACCGTTACAGCGTGCCCAGCGAACATGCCCACGAGGTGGTGAGCCTGCGCCTGTACCCAGACCGTCTCGAGATCGTCGCCGAGAATGTCCGCGTGGCCAGCCATGTGCGCAGCTTCGAGCGCAGCCAGACCTTCTACGACTGGCGCCACTACGTGACCCTGATCGAGCGCAAGCCCGGGGCGCTGCGCAACGGGGCGCCGTTCGAGACCCTGCCCGAGCCGCTGAGGAAGCTGCAGGCCATCTTGCTGCGCCATGAAGGCGGCGACCGGGTCATGGCACAGGTACTGGCGGCCGTGCCGGTGCACGGGCTGGACGCGGTGTTGGTAGCAGCGCAATTGGCGCTGGAGGCGGGCAAGCCCAGCGGCGAGCATGTGCTGAACGTGCTGGCGCGGCTGAAGGCGCCGGGCGATGGTGCGTGCCTGGAGGTGGCCAGCACGCCGCTCAAACTGGCGGTGGAGCCGCTGGCCAACGTGCAGCGTTACGACCGCCTTCGCGGCGCGGCCGGGGAGACGGCACGATGAGCGCCGAAATCATCTCGGCCCTCAAGGCCATGAAGCTGCACGGCATGGCAGCCAACTACCCGGAGGTGGCAGCGCAGGCCAGGCACACCGACTTCACGCCCGAGGCGTTCCTGAACCAACTGCTCAAGGCCGAGACGGCCGAACGGGCGGTGCGCTCCATGGCGTACCAGATGGGTGCGGCACGCTTCCCCGCGCATCGGGATCTGGCGGGGTTCGAGTTCGCCCAGGCCAATGTGGATGAAGCATTGGTTCGCTCTTTGCACACGGCCAAGTTCATCGAGGCTGCGCACAACGCAGTACTCATTGGTGGGCCGGGCACGGGCAAGACGCATCTGGCCACGGCCGTCGGCATCGAGGCGATCCAGCGGCACAGCAAGCGGGTGCGGTTCTTCTCGACGGTGGAACTGGTCAACGCGCTGGAGTTGGAGAAGGCGCAAGGCAAGGCCGGCCAGATCGCGCACCGGCTGATGTACACGGACCTGGTGGTGCTGGACGAGCTGGGCTACCTGCCGTTCAGCCAGGCCGGCGGAGCCTTGCTGTTTCACCTGCTGTCCAAGCTGTACGAACACACCAGCGTGATGATCACCACCAATCTGAGTTTCGGGGAGTGGAGCCAGGTGTTTGGCGACGCCAAGATGACCACGGCCTTGCTGGACCGGTTCACCCATCACTGCCACATCGTGGAGACGGGCAATGACAGCTGGCGGTTCAAGAACTCATCGGCCACCACAACCTCTGCGGCCAAGACCAGGGGCAGAAAGGCACCAACGAAAGGGGAAGCGATACCTTCGGCGTTAGACTTATCCACAACCGAGTAGCCCGGCTACTCCACCAAGGGTGGGGTCAATATTGAATGAAAAACCGGGGTCAGAATTCAGTGGAAATCAACAAATACTGTACAAATGGCTCCTCTGGGGTAAGCCACCGCCATGGATCATGCCCCCGGCGGCGCCCGCTTGATCTGCTCCAATGCCTTCCGATGCCCCGGCGTTGACGCCGCAAAGGCGAACGCATCGGCCTCGTGCGCGAGGTAAGCCTCCAGGCCACGCGCCCAGAACTGCCGGCACAGGGACTTGGTTAACATGCGCGCTTCCCGTGGCAGCCTGGCCAGCTCCTCCGCCAGCGCATGGGCGCTGGCGCGGAGTTCTCCGGCGGGAACGATCCGGCGCGTCAGCCCCAGCCGCCCTGCTTCCGCGGCGTCGAGCTTGCCCGCGGTGAGCAGCAGGTCCTGCGCAATGGCCACACCCAGCTTGGCTTGCAGAAAGTAGCTGCTGCCGCCGTCGGGGACGATGCCCAGACGCACGAACGGGAACGAAAGGTGGGCGTCGTCGGCCATCACCAGGATGTCGGCCGAGAGGGCCAGCGAAGCGCCGCCACCCACCACGGCCCCTTGCACCGCGGCGATGACCACCTTCGGGCAACGCACCACCGCCAGGTGGTTCATCTGTGCCGCCAGCACCCGGTCGCGCCAGCCCGTGGGGTCGTCCGGCAGGTCTTTCAGGTCCAGCCC
>CALCWL010000470.1 GCA_937906285.1 uncultured Rhodanobacter sp.
GATCTGCACGCGCAGTCGTCGCCGCAACGTCAAGAGCTGCTGGCCGGCGAGCAGGCCGGCCACCGGGTCGAGAACCCGCGCCAGGTCAGCGCATGGCGCTACCCGCGGCAATACGGCCCCACCCCGCCCAGCTTTGCGCGGGCGATGCTCCTGCCGGCCCGCGACACGCTGGCCATTTCCGGCACCGCCGCGGTCGTGGGCCATGCCTCGGCCCACCACGACAACCTCGATGCGCAGCTGGAGGAAACCCTGACCAACCTGGACGCGCTGCTGGCCAGCGCCGACATGCGCGCCGGCTTCGACGCGCACTCACCGCTCAAGGTCTACCTGCGCCACGGCAGCGACGCGCCGCGCGTGCGCGACGCGCTGCAACAGCGCCTGCCGGGCGTACCCCTGCTGCTGCTGCACGGCGACATCTGTCGCCGCGAGCTGCTGGTCGAGATCGATGGCTGGCGCTACGTCTAGCGATGCACGGATCTCGTCAGGAGTGTTTCGCGGGTGGCCCCAGTGAATCCAGCAGATCGATCACCTGGGAACGGACGTAGGGGTTGGCCGTTTTTCCGTGATCCGCGTTTTGCTGCTTTCGCAGCGGCGAACGCATGAGCAATTTTCCGGTAGCCGCCTGGAAAACCGAGACCACGGCCTTGTAGCCGACCGTCGGCGCGAAGGACTCGCCGGACTGCTTGTACGAAGTCGCCGAGAAACCGGCCACCACCGAGGGGCGGTAGTCGATGGCCACCCGGTACGGCAAGGCGATTTCCGTGACGCGCGATGCAGCGGCGGTGAAGGCCGGGTCGCCGGCATCCACGATGTGGGCGGTCACGTCGTGAGCGCGAGCCCAGGCGAAGACCGCATTGCCGACATTGACGCAATTGACGCTGTCGCTGGTGCACGCCACGTACAGCGAGAAGCGCGGGGCGTCGTCCGCGGCGAACAGCTGCAGCGACTGCAATTGTCGTTGCTGGATGCCGCTTGTCGTCGAGCCGGCGCCGGCGCATCCGTAGAGCGCGATCGACGAAACCACCATCATGCCATGCAGCCATTTCTTCATCGCAATCATCCTTCTTTGCCGAGAGGCGTAGTCGAAACCGGCACAAGTTCGTCAAGGGTGCGCGGGTCGCAAGGGGCTGGAAAAGGTCAAACTGCCCTTCAGCTTTCGCTCCTCATCCCTGCTTCACCGGCCGCCGCCAGCCCGGCAGCGTGGCCTGCCGGCCGCGCGCCACGGTGAGTTCGCCCGCGGGCGCATCCTTGGTGATCACCGAGCCGGCGCCGATGGTAGCTTGCTCGCCGATGGTCACCGGAGCGACCAGCGCGCTGTTGGAACCGATGAAGGCGCCGTCGCCGATGCGGGTGACGAACTTGTTCACGCCGTCGTAGTTGCAGGTGATGGTGCCGGCGCCCACGTTGACGCCGCGACCGACCACGGTGTCGCCAAGGTAGGTGAGATGGTTGGCCTTGCTGCCCTCGCCGAGGCGGGTTTTCTTGGTCTCGACGAAGTTGCCCACGTGCACGCCGGCGTCCAGTTCGGTGCCCGGACGCAGCCGAGCGAACGGGCCGATCGTGCACGGGCCGTGGGTGACCACGCCGTCGAGATCGCAATGCGGAAGCAGCACCGTGCCGGAGGCCAGCTGCACGTCCTTCAGCCGCGTGAACGGGCCGATGCTGACGTTCTCGCCGAGCACCACGCGGCCTTCCAGAATCACGTCGATGTCGAGTTCGACGTCGCGGCCGGCCTCGACCGTGCCGCGCACGTCCACGCGCAACGGATCGGCCATGCGCACGCCCTCGCGCAGCAACGCGTGCGCGGCGCGGCGACGCCAGGCGGCTTCCAGTTCGGCCAGCTGCACGGGGTCGTTGGCGCCGGCGGCCTCCACCGGATCGGCGCATTCGACGCTGAGCGCGCCACGGCCCTCGGCGGCGGCCATCGCGAAGATGTCGGTGAGGTAGTACTCGCCCTGCGCGTTGTCGCGATCGAGTTGCTTGAGCCAGCCGCGCAAGGCCAGCGCATCGGCCAGCAGGATGCCGGTGTTGACCAGGGTGACCGCGCGCTGGCCGGCGTCGGCGTCCTTCTCCTCGACCACTTCGCGCACATGGCCGTTGCCGTCGCACAGTACGCGCCCGTAGCCGGTCGGATCGGCCAGCCGCGTGGTGAGCAGACTGAAGCTGGCATCGGCGTCCAGCAGCTGCCGCAGCGTTTCGGCGCGGGTCAGCGGCACGTCGCCGTACAGCACCAGCACACGCGCCGCGCGGGGCACACCGGCAATCGCCTGTTCTACCGCGTGACCGGTGCCGAGCCGTTCGGCCTGCAGCACCCAACGCAATTCCTCTTGCCCGGCGAACGCCGTGCGCACCTGCTCGCCGCAATGGCCGTAAACGATGTGGATGGCGGCGGGCTGCAGGGTTCGCGCAGTGGCGATCACGTGCGCCAGCAGCGGCTTGCCGGCCAGCGGCATCAGCACCTTGGCGCGGTTCGACTTCATCCGCGTGCCGGCACCGGCCGCCAGGATGATCACGTGCAGCGGCGTTGTATCCATGGGTTGCGACCCTGTTCCGAGCGAAGCAAAAGCATAGCAGCCGACGCCGCCCATCCGCTGCGGCGAAGCCCTTGATGCGGCTTGCGAAGCCACCTACAAAAACGCAACGATCGCCGTGACAGACTGGTATCCGTGGGCAGCAAACAGACGAGGTGCAGCATGAGGCGCATGACCGGAATCCATTCGTGCAGTTTCGTGGCCCTGCTTGCCTTGGCCGCGGCCGGGGGGTCGGCACCGGCGATGGCCGCGGCCGCGCCACCGCCGACGATCGCCGTGGGCGAACCGGTCCCCGGCGCGCGGGTCACCGTCAATTACGTCAACCCGGAGGAGTTCAGCGAGGCCCGGCAATACGGCCTGCAGGACCGCTTCAACGGAAGGAACTACCTGGAGCCGCTGAAGGCCCACCTGATCGAGCGCGCCACGAAGATGTTGCCGGCCGGCGATCGGCTGCAGGTCAACATCACCGACATCAAGCTGGCCGGCGGCTACGAGCCCTGGCATGGTCCGCAGCTCAGCTACGTGCGCTTCATGAAGGACGTCTACCCGCCGCGCATCGATCTCGACTTCAAGCTGACCGACAGCAGCGGCAAGGTGGTGCGCGAGGGGTCGCGGAAGCTGCGCAACCTGGGCTACCTGCAGAGCGGCGCCGCACGCGTCGGCGACACTGACCCTTTGCGTTACGACAAGGCCTTGATCGACAGCTGGTTGCGCCGGGAGCTGGAAAACCTCTAGCGGCGGGAACCCCGCCGCGGCGCCTCAGTGCTTGAGGTTCTTGCGCAGCCGCTCCAGCGCCTGCAGCTGGGCCATCGCCTCGGTGAGACGGGTCTGCGCCTCGGCCAGTTCGATCGCGTCGGTGCGATTGGCCAGCGCTTCGCGCGCTTCCTTCATGGCACGCTCGGCCGAGGCCTGGTCGAGATCCGCCGCCCGCGCGGCGGTATCGGCCAGCACGGTGACTACTTGCGGCTGCACTTCGAGAATGCCGCCGGAGACGTAGAACTGCTGGCGCTCGCCGCTTTCCAGCAGCACGTCGACATGACCGGGCTTGAGCCGGGTGATGAGCGGCGCGTGCCGCGGCGTGATGCCCAGCTCGCCCTGGTCACCGGTCGCCACGACCATGCTCGCCTCGCCGGAAAAGATCTCGGCTTCGGCACTGACGATGTCGACTCGGATGGTTGTCATGGGGTCTCTCTCACTGCGTTCGTTCGACGGGAATAGGGGAATAAGGAATAGGGAATGGTGAAAGCCGAACAGTGCGGGACGGAGCGGCTTTATGCTTTTGCCTTTCCTATTCTCTATTCCCTACTCCTCATTCCCTGAAAGCCGCCTCAGGCGGCTTTCTTGGCCCCCATCTCCTCGCCCTTCTTGATCGC
>CALCWL010000471.1 GCA_937906285.1 uncultured Rhodanobacter sp.
GCCGCCGGCGCGCCGGTGGCCGGCATCGACAGCGGCGTGCTGGCGCTGGCCCGCAGCGGTCTGCTCGACCGTCGCCGCCATACCGGCAACTGGCCCGGCCAGCTGGCGGCGCAGGTGGCCGGCTACCGCGGTGCCGAGCAGTTCGACGCCGAGGTGCTGGCGGTCAGCGACGACGGCGTGATCAGCGCCAGCCACCTGGGCAGCATCGAGTTCGCCCGCGAGGTCATCCACACGCTGGACCTGTACAGCGCCACCGACCGCGCCGACTGGTATCGCCTGTTCAAGCACGCGCAACTGCCGCCCTGGTGCGTCGGCGAAGCGGTGGCGGCTTAGAGGAGGGCACGATGAACAAGCTGCTGCAACGCACCGTGATGGCCTATCGCCCGCTGTATCTGCACGGCCTGCTGCTCGACGGCCAGTACCGGCTGCCGCGGGCCGACCCGCCACCGGTCGTCGGCCCGGCCCGGCGCCCTCGACGTACCCTGCTGGCCACGTGCTTCCCGTTCGCCTTCCGCCCGCGAGGCAAGGGCGGTTGCCACGCCGAACCGATCCCCACGCCGGCCACTGCGCGGCATCGTTGAAACACGCCTCAACCTCTTCGCCAGGAGCCCACCGATGGACCAGCCACGCGTCACCTTCTTCCACGCCCCGAATAGCCGTTCCGGCGGCACCCGTGCCCTGCTCGAGGAGCTCGGCGCCGACTACGACCTGCATGCGCTGAACCTCAAGACCGGCGATACGCGCAAGCCGGAATACCTTGCGATCAACCCGATGGGCAAGGTGCCGGCGATCCGCCACGGTGACGCGCTGGTCACCGAGCAGCCGGCGGTGTTCCTGTACCTGGCCGACCTGTTTCCCGAGGCAAGGCTGGCGCCGCCGCTCGGCGACCCGCTGCGCGGGCCGTATCTGCGCTGGCTGGTCTACTACGGTTCGTGCTTCGAGCCGGCGGTGATCGACAAGTCGATGCAGCGCGAGCCCGCGCCGCCCTCGACCTGCGCCTACGGCGACTACGACACCATGCTGAAGACGCTCACCGACCAGCTCGAACGCGGCCCGTACCTGCTCGGCGACACTTTCAGCGCCGCCGACGTGTTGTGGGGCACGGCGCTGAACTGGACGGTAATGTTCAAGCTGGTGCCCGAGCTGCCGGTGATCCGCGCCTATATCGACCGCGTGCTGGCGCGCCCGGCGATGCAGCGTGCCGCCGCCGCCGATGCCGCGCTGGCGGCAGCGCAGTCGGCGTGAACCAAGGGCATGGTCGCGCGTTGCCTACGCGTTCGTCGCGGCCATGACCTTCGACGCTGGCCGGCACGCGCCGCCTCGGTAATCATGCGCGGATGCGCCGTGCCGATCGCCTGTTCCTCATCATCCACGCCCTGCGCGGCCGACGCACCGCGCTGCAGGCGCGCTCGCTGGCGCAGACCCTGGGCGTGTCGCTGCGCACGGTCTACCGCGACGTGGCCGACCTGCAGTTGTCCGGGGTGCCGATCGAAGGCGAGGCCGGCGTCGGCTACATGCTGCGCAAGGGTTCGGACATCCCGCCGCTGATGTTCAACGCCGACGAACTCGAGGCCCTGGTGGTCGGTTCGCGCTTCGTGCAGGCGTTCGCCGGCGTGCGCCTGGCCGAGAGCGCGCGCTCGGCGCTGTTGAAGATCGAGGCAGTATTGCCGCCGGACCTGCGCGAGCGCGCCGGCAGCACGCGCATCTTCGCCCCGGTGTGGCGCGACCAGTACCGCGAGGATTTCGCCGCGCTGATCGACCAGTTGCACGCGGCGATCGTCGGCAACCAGGTATTGCGGCTGGACTATCGCGATGAGGCCGGGCAATCCAGCGTGCGCGAGGTCGAGCCGTTGTGCCTGTCGTTCTGGGGCGGCAAGTGGACGCTGGGCGCGTGGTGCCGGTTGCGCGGGGATTTCCGCAACTTCCGCCCCGACCGCATCGGCACCGGCACGCCTACCGGCGAAGTGTTCGCCGACGTCGCCGAGCGCGGCCTGGCCGCCTACCTGCGCGCGGTGGGCGTGGACCAGCTCGCGCTGCGCTGAACGCGGTTCGCCGTGTTCAAGCCGCGGCCAGCGCGTTAGGCTTGACGGATTCGCCGGATCGCGCCGCGCTCCGCCTGCCGATTGCCTGCCAAGGAGCCCGTGTTGAAGATGACCTCCAGGACCACCCGCCTCGCCGCGTTGGCGCTGACGATCGGCTTGTTCGCCGTGGCCCCGGCGACCGCGGCCCCGGCGACCGCCGAGGGCAGCGCGGATGCGCAGTTCAAGCACATCTACACCACCGAGTGGGCATGGCGCAGCGGCCATCCCGGCACGGCGGATGCCGGGGCCGACAGCGGCCGGCTCGACGACGTCGGCGCGGCCAGCCAGCAGCGGCGGCTGGATTACTGGCAGCGCGTGATGAAGCAGCTCGACGCGATCGACGTGGCGCAGCTGTCGCCGGGCAACCGGGTCAACTTCGAGGTCTACCACGCGCAGATCGGCAATCTGCTGGCCGACCAGAGGTTCAAGACCTGGCAGATGCCGTTCAACAGCGACTCGGCGTTCTGGTCGGACATCGGCTACGAGCTCGGCGGCGGCCGGCTGCGCAGTGTCGACGACTACCACAAGTACCTCGACCGGCTGGACCAGATCCCGGCCTATTTCGACCAGCAGATCGCCAACATGCGGCTGGGCCTGAAGCGCGGCTTCAGCGTGCCGCGCGAGGTGCTCAAGGGCCGCGACGTTTCCATCGCGGCGGTGGCGGATCTGAAAGACCCCACGCAGAGCAGCTTCTACAAGCCGTTCAAGCAGCTGCCCGCCACGATCCCCGCCGACCAGGCGCAGGCGCTGCAGGGCCAGGCGCTGCAGCGCATCCGCGACGAGGTGATCCCGGCCTACGCCAAGCTGCTGGCGTTCTTCCGCGACGAATACGTGCCGCAGGCGCGCACCACGCTGGCGGCCGAGGCGCTGCCCGACGGCAAGGCGTTCTACCGCCAGCAGATCCGCGAGTACACCACGCTCGACCTCAGCCCCGACGCGATCCACAAGATCGGCCTGGAGCAGGTGGCGAAGATCCACGCGCAGATGCTGGAGGTGATGAAGGACACCGGCTTCAAGGGCGACTTCCCGGCCTTCCTGGCCTTCCTGCGCAGCGATCCGCAGTTCTACGCCAAAACCCCGCAGGAGCTGCTCGACAAGAGCGCGTGGGTGGCCAAGGAAGTGGACGGCCAGATGGCCAAATTCTTCGGCCATCTGCCGCGCTCGCGCTTCGCCATCGTGCCGGTGCCGGCCGACATCGCGCCGTACTACACCTCCGGCCGCGGCGGCGCCGACGCCTACCTGGTCAACACCTACGATCTGCCCTCGCGGCCGCTGTACAACATGCCGGCGCTGACCCTGCACGAGTCGTATCCGGGCCACGCGCTGCAACTCGAGTTGGCCGAGGAGCGGCATGACCAGCCGGCGTTCCGCCGCAACGGCTACATCTCCGCCTATGGCGAGGGCTGGGGCCTGTATTCGGAATACCTCGGCAACGAGATGGGCATCTACAAGACGCCCTACGAGAAGTTCGGCTTCCTCACCTACCAGATGTGGCGCGCATGCCGGCTGGTGGTCGATACCGGCGTCCACCACCTGGGTTGGACGCGGCAGCAGGCGATCGACTACCTCACCAGCAATACCGCGCTGTCCGACCGCGAGATCGCCAACGAGGTCGACCGTTACATCAGCTGGCCCGGCCAGGCCCTGTCCTACGAGCTGGGCTACCTGAAGATCCGCGAGCTGCGCGAAAAGGCGGAGCAGGCGCTGGGCGCGAAGTTCGACATCCGCCACTTCCACGACACGGTGCTGTCCACCGGCTCGGTGCCGCTGCCGGTGCTGGCCAAGCGCATCGACCACTTCATCGCCGACGGCGGCCCGGAGCCGGATTTCGGCTGCGATTGCACGAAGGGGCGGGCCGACGGTTCCTGAAGAACGGTCGCGGCGGTCGCTGGCGGGAACTTCACAGATGAAGTAACATCCAGTCAAGCTTTACATGGAGAGCACTCGCCATGACCGCCCGCCTCGCCGAAGCCCCCTCGCGTTACACCCCGCCCACGGAAACCCTGGGCGGGCCCGCCCTGCGCGGCTTCTTCCGCCTCGCCGAGGCGTGGAAGCTGCGCGTGGCCGAGCAGCGTCGCCTGCTCGGCGATCCGCCCGAGTCCACCTTCTACAAGTGGAAACGCGAGCAGGGCGGCAGCCCGGGCCGCGACACGCTGGAGCGCATCAGCTACCTGCTCGGCATCTGGAAGTCGCTGCAGATCCTGTTCCCCGACCCGGCCCAGGCCGATGCCTGGCTGCACAAGCCCAACACCGCGCCTCTGTTCGGCGGCCACTCCGCGCTCGAGCGCATGCTGTCGGGCAACGTCGCCGACCTGTACGTGGTGCGCCAGTACCTGGACGCGCAGCGCGGCTGATCGCAACCCGCGATACATCCATCCGCGACGCTGCGATACCCCGCAGGAGCGCACTTGCGCGCGATGCTCCCTTTCGGCATTCGGGATTCGCAAAAGCATCGCGCACAAGTGTGCTCCCACGAGGCTGATGCCTGTCCACGGAAAACCGATGTCGCCCTCCTTGCCACCTGTCAAACGCATCCGCTGGAGCCACGCCTGGCGCATCGTGCCCAGCCGCTTTCCGCCGGTGGGCGTGTACGACCGCATCGCCGATCCGGCCGACATCGACGCGCTGTTCGCGGTCGAGGCGCTGACCAACCCGCGCCTGCGCGAGGAAGCCGATGCGCTGAAGCTGGTGCCGAAGGAGCATCGCATCAGCGGGCCGGGCTCCACCCCGGTGATGGCCGCGTTCACCCACCTCAACCCGGAAGGCAGCCGTTTCTCCGACGGCACGTGGGGCGTGTTCTACGCCGCGCACAGCGTGGCCACCGCGGTGGAGGAAACCGTGTACCACCGCGAGCGTTTCCTCGCCGCCACCGCCGAACCGCCGTGCCACATCCAGATGCGCTGCTACCGCACCAGCGTGGACAGCCGCCTGCACGACATCCGCGGCGGCTGGAAGGCCGAGCACGATCGGGATGCCTATGTGGCCAGCGTGAAACTGGCGCGAGTGTTGCGCGCGGCCGGTTCCAACGGCATCGTCTACGACAGTGCCCGCCACCCCGGCGGCGAATGCCTGGCCGCGTTCCAGCCCGACGTGGTCGCGCCCTGCGTGCAGGCGCAGCACCTCGTTTACCGCTGGGACGGCACCCGCATTGCGCAGGTGCTGGCGGTGAACGAGATCAAGCGGGCCAACGCCTGATCCAGGCGCCGAGCTGGCCCGAACAACCCGGCCGCCATCAGCATCCCCAGGCGAACAGGCCCGGCGTGCCGGGCCCGGGCAAGTGCACCGGGGTCAGGGCATGGCTTGCGAAATCCGCGCCGATCCCACCGGCGCCGCGCACGACGTGGCGACACCGCTGCGCGCCGGGTGGACCTCCTGAAGGCCGCTTGGAAGGAATATATGATGCATATATGATTCGTATACTTTTCCCGAGACGGAGTGCCCATGGGCATTGTCAATATCGACGACGAACTGCATGACCAGCTGCGGCGTGCCTGCACGGTGACGAGCCGGTCCATCAATGCGCAAGCGAACTTCTGGATCAGGCTCGGCATGCTGTGCGAGATGAACCCGGATCTCAGCTTTCAGGAAATCGTCGCCAACGAATTGCGGGCTGTCGGCGTGCAGCCCCGGCCGCTGCGATCGGGACACGCATGATCAAGCGTGCCGACGAGATCGCCTTGATGGCAGAGGCGGGCGCGCTGCTGGCGGAGGTGTTCCATGCGCTGGATCGGCTGGAGCTGAAAGGCAAGAGCACGCTGGAGATCAACGATTTCGTCGATCGCATGATCACGCACGACCTTCATGCGCGGCCGGCGAGCAAGGGGCAATACGGGTTCGCCTATGCGTTGAATGCCTCGATCGACGACGTGGTCTGCCACGGCGTGCCGGCAGCGAAGGACGTGCTGCGCAGCGGCCAGATCGTCAACCTGGACATCACGCTGGAGAAGCACGGCTATATCGCCGATTCCAGCACCACCTACCTGATCGGCGAGGTGGCGTATCCCGCGCGACGGCTGGTATCGGCCACCTACGCCGCCATGTGGCGGGGCATCGCGGCGGTGCGCCCCGGCGCGCGGCTGGGCGACGTGGGCCATGCCATTGCGCATTACGCGCGGGCCTGTGGTTACAGCGTCGTCAGGGAATACGGCGGGCACGGCATCGGCCGCGAGATGCATGAAGCGCCGCAAGTGCTGCACTACGGCCGGCCGGGGACCGGGCTGGTGCTGGAAGAGGGCATGGTGTTCACCATCGAGCCCATGTTGAACCAGGGCAGCGGCGCGGTCCGCTCGCGACCAGGCCAGTGGCCGGTATACACCCGCGACGGCAAGCTGTCGGCGCAGTTCGAGCACACCGTCGCCGTCACCCGTACCGGGGTGCAGGTGCTGACGCGGCGCCCCGGCGAGATGCCCCCGCGCGCGGCGGCGTGATGGATTGCGCTCGCGGCGAAACGCGGGCGCCGTGTCGCCGGCGCCGGCGCACCCCGCGGCTTTCCGCTGCCGGTGGACGCCTCGGAAGTGGGTGAAGCGACCTCAGGTATCCGCGTTGGTCGCCCAGCCGACCCGATCGCCGCGGGTGAACACGCGGTCGCTGGCCAGCACGTCGCCGGCGGCGTGTGCCGGCTGGTCGTGCAGGCGCGCGTAGATCGGGGTGAAGTCGGGCCGGGTCGCCTCGAACAGCTGCTCGAAGTCGTCGATCACGAAATAGGTCTGCTGGTAGGTGTCGATGCGGTAGCGCGTGCTCATCACGCGCTCCAGGCCG
>CALCWL010000472.1 GCA_937906285.1 uncultured Rhodanobacter sp.
TCGATCATGCGGCCACCCGACTCGGTCTCGGTGCAACGCTCCACCACCAGCTTCACCACATCCTCGCTGTACTCGAACGGGATCTTGTAGCGGGCCTCGACGCGCTTCTTGATGCGGTTGATCTGCAGCTTGACGATCTTGCCCAGCATCTCCGGGCTGAGCGGGTAGTACGGAATCGTCACCAGGCGGCCGAGCAGCGCCGGCGGGAAGATCTTCAGCAGCGGCTCGCGCAGCGCCTTGGCCATGCCTTCGTGGTCGGGCATCAGCTCCGGGTCCTTGCACAGGCCGGCGATCATGTCGGTGCCGGCGTTGGTGGTGAGCAGGATCAGGGTGTTCTTGAAGTCGATCTGGCGACCCTCGCCGTCTTCCATCACGCCCTTGTCGAACACCTGGAAGAAGATCTCGTGGACGTCCGGATGGGCTTTCTCGACCTCATCCAGCAGCACCACCGAATACGGCTTGCGGCGCACTGCCTCGGTGAGCACGCCACCCTCGCCGTAGCCGACATAGCCGGGCGGCGCGCCCTTCAGCGTGGAGACGGTGTGCGCTTCCTGGAACTCGCTCATGTTGATGGTGATGATGTTCTGCTCGCCGCCGTAGAGCGCCTCGGCAAGCGCCAGCGCGGTCTCGGTCTTGCCCACGCCGGAAGTGCCGGCCAGCATGAACACGCCGATCGGCTTGTTCGGGTCGACGAGGCCGGCGCGCGAGGTCTGGATGCGCTTGGCGATCATCTCCATCGCGTGATCCTGGCCAATCACACGCGCGCCCATCAACTTGGCCAGGTTCATCACGGTCTCGACTTCGCTCTTGACCATGCGCCCGACCGGGATGCCGGTCCAGTCCGAGACCACCGAACCCACGGCCTGCTGATCGACCGAGGCGAGGATCAGCGGGTGCTCGCCCTGCAGCTCGGCCAGCTGGCCCTGCAACTCCTGCAATTCCTTCAGCGCGGCGGTGCGATCTTCCCCCGCGAGGGCGGCTTCGCCAGCCGGCGCTTCCTTGGCTTCGGCAACCTGGTTGGCCGATTCTTCCAAGGCGCTGCCGGTGCCTTCGACCGGCGCGGAAGAACCCCGCAGCTTCGCACGAATGTCGAGGATCTTCTCGACCAGGTCCTTCTCCTTGATCCAGTTCGCCTCCAACGTTTCCAGGCGTGCCTTCTGCGTGGACAGCTTCTCGTTGGCGCTCTCTTCGCGGGCAGTCACGTTGACGCCGACGTTCTTCTCGCGGGCAATGATCTCCAGTTCGGTCTCCAGCGCCTGGATGCGCTTGCGGGTGTCATCCACCTCGGCCGGCACCGCGTGCTGGCTGATCGCCACGCGCGCGCAGGCGGTGTCGAGCAGGCTGACCGACTTGTCCGGCAGCTGGCGCGCGGGAATGTAGCGGTGCGACAGCTTCACCGCTGCTTCCAGCGCCTCGTCGAGGATCTGCACCTTGTGGTGTTTCTCCATCACGCTGGCGACGCCGCGCATCATCAGGATCGCCTTCTCCTCGCTGGGTTCGTCGATCTGCACGGTCTGGAAACGGCGGGTCAGCGCCGGATCCTTCTCGATGTGCTTCTTGTATTCGGCCCAGGTGGTGGCGCCGATCGTGCGCAGGTTGCCGCGCGCCAGCGCGGGCTTCAGCAGGTTCGCCGCGTCGCCGGTGCCGGCCGCACCGCCGGCGCCAACCAGGGTGTGCGCCTCGTCGATGAACAGGATGATCGGCTTGGTCGAGGACTGCACCTCCTCGATCACCTGCTTCAGGCGGTTCTCGAACTCGCCCTTCATGCTGGCGCCGGCCTGCAGCAGGCCCACGTCCAGCGCGCGCAACTGCACATCCTTGAGCGGCGGCGGCACGTCGCCGATGGCGATACGCATGGCGAAACCTTCGATCACCGCCGTCTTGCCGACACCGGCCTCGCCGACCAGCATCGGGTTGTTCTGCCGGCGGCGCATCAGGATGTCGACCAGCTGGCGGATCTCGTCGTCGCGGCCGACGATCGGGTCCATCTTGCCGTCGCGCGCCTGTGCAGTGAGGTCGATGGTGAATTGCGCCAGTGCCTCCTGCTTGCCCATCTGTGCGGGCGACATCGCGCCGCTGGCTTCACCCGGCGCGCTGCCGCCGCCCATCCTGAAACCGTCGTTGGCGCTCTGCCCGTCCTCGGGCGAGCCGCCGACCACCTCGGCGAACTTCTCCACCAGCGCCTCGGGCTTGATCTTGTCGAACTCGGCCGAGATGTTGATCAGCGCGTTGCGCAAGTTGCGCGTGCGCAGGCAGCCGACGATCAGGTAGCCGGTGCGCACCTGCGCTTCGCCGAACATCAGCGTGGCAAACACCCAACCGCGCTCGACCGCCTCCTCGACGTTGCTGGAGAGATCGGAAATGGACGAGGAGCCGCGCGGCAGCCGATCCAGCGCATCGGTGATGTCGCGTGCCAGGTTCGACGGGTTGAGGTTGAACTGCTTGACGATGCGGTGCAGGTCGGAATCCTGCAGCTGCAGGATCTGGTGGATCCAGTGCACCAGTTCAACGTACGGGTTGCCGCGCAGCTTGCAGAACACGGTGGCGCTTTCGATGCACCGGAAAGCGAGCTTGTTGAGTTTCCCGAACAGCGCGCCGCGACTGATCTCGGCCATGTCATTGATCCTCTGTGTTGATTGCCAATCCCATCATGTCTGCTGCTGCGTCGACCCGGCCGCCGGCGGCTATCCCACCGGTTGCAGCACGACCTCGTCGACGTCGTCGTCGTGCTGGGGCGACCCCATCCACGTCGTCAGGCCCATCCGCCCTTCACGCCCCAGGCGCGTCACCGGCACGTCGGCCTTCTTCAATACCAACTGCACATCCCAGGCCTTTTCCTCGCCGACATAGGTTTTCACCGCGGCGACCAGTTGCCGCAGCGCTTCGCCGCCGGGCAGGAAGTTGTTGAACTGGGCGCGGGTGAGCGGCCCCAGGCGCAGGCGAAAACGCTGCTGGCTGCCGCGCACGTACTGGCCGGTGACCGTGGTCAGGCCCAACGCAGCGACGTCGCGCGAGGCGCCCAGGCGCAGCAGCGAAGCGGGCGGCAAGCGCATCCATTCGGCGATGAACTCGACGACGCCCACCGGCACACGGAAGAATCGCTCGAGCATGCCTTGCAGGCCTTCGGCATTGCGCGCCTGTTGCAGCAGACGGGCGGCGAAGAACCGCTTGAACTGGTCCGGCAAGGCGTCGCGGTCGCCCAGGTCCGGCGTGGCCAGGCCGACCAGCGCCCCCATGTACAACTGAAAATGATCCTCCTCGGGACGATCGAGCTGCACCGTGGGCTGGGCGTCGGCCCAACTGCGGTAGAACAGGCTCATCATGCGATGGTGGAAGATGTCGGCGAACGCGCGGAAGGTGGAATCCCGCGCGTTGATTTCGCGGTCCATCGCGTACTCGGTCAGGTGCAGCGGCAACGGCCCGTTGGGGCCGAACAGACCGAAAAACAGGCCGCGCATGCGCGCCGGCCGGGCACCGCCACCGGGTTGGTAGCTGTCCACGGTGCGTGGTGCAAAGGCCAGCGAAGGGGTCTGGCCCAGGCGCACGAAGTCATCGCTGGCCTTGGTCGACTGGCCCAGCCGCGGACGCTCCGGAAACGCACACTCCAACCGCCGCATCGCTTCGAAGAACTCGAAGGACTCGGGGTGGTCGCGCAGCGCGTTCTCCAGCGCTACAGCGTCTGCCGTGTTCCCAGCCGGGCGGGCCATCGGGCGACCTCGTTGCGTTCCAGCGTGCGCAGAACGGTTTCAGTGAAGGAATTGATCGATACGTAACGGGCAAAGAACTGCTGCATCACAGCGCCCAGCAGGAACGCGCCCGTGCCCTCGAAGGCACCGTCGTCGCAGGTCAGGGTGATCTCCAGGCCGCGGCCGAAGGTGATCGGCCCCGGCAACGGGATGCGTCGCACGATGGATTGCGAACTCACGGCCTTGAGCCCCTCGACCTGGCGCAGTGCGCTGGAGTCGAACTCGTCGCAGTACAGGGTGAGCATCTCACGCAGTGCCGCGGCGCCTTCGCCCGCGTTGTTTTCCAGCAGCGAGACGTAGTTGAGCTGCAGGTGGCTGAGCAGGCGCCAGGCGGTCTCGCCGGTGGCGACCGAGGCACGCGGTTTGGTCGGACCCGCGACGCAGCGGATCGCTTCCACCGGCGCGCCGGTCTCCAGGGTGAAGTCGGTGTGCGACTTGCCGACCGGCATCTGCAACGGCAGGTCGCGGTTGGTGCACATCAGCTGCATGCCGATCTGGCGCAGCTCGGTGGAGTACGGCGCCTCGCTGGAATCGACCAGCGAGATGAACATCTCGTTGCCGATGTAGCTGGAGCGCGCACCCTGGCGCTTCTGCCGAGAGGACAGCAGTCGCGGCTCGCGTCGGATCGTGTAGTAGGCCGAGTGCCGCGCGTGCCAGGTGCGTTCGTCGCAACCGTAGAACGGCAGGAAGCGCTGCTCCGGCTCCTGCCGGTCGCCGAACCCCTCGACGTTGCTGATGCTGTGGATCTCGAAATCCATCGGCCGGGTGCGGTCGGCAAGGATGTGGTACTCGCTGGTGCCTTGGGTCAGGTGGATGCGATCGGCACGCCGCGGGAACAGGTTGATCGCCGGCGTGCAGAACAGCCGGAAGTTGCTCACGTCGACGGCGTTGTGCAAGCTGGCCACGCTGCGATCGAACAGCACCACGATCTCGAACTCGTTGCCCTTGGACCTCGCCAGCAGCGACCGCAGGCCGGTGAACTCGGCGAACAGGAAGCGCTCGGGGCAGGCGAAATACTCCTGCAGCAGCCGGTAGCCGCTGAACGAGCGCCCGGAGTACGGGATCAGCGCTTCGTCGTCGTCGTAGCCCCGGCGCTCGATGTGGCCGGCTTCGTGGTTCTCGTTGATTGCCCCGGACGCACCCTGCGCACGCACCTGGTAGCCGACCGCGTTGCCGAGCAGTTGCTCGTACAGGCGCTTGGGCAGTTCATCGGCGCCGGCCAGGAAGATCGGCAACCGGTCCAGCGCCAGCATGTTGGCCTGGGCACCGGCAGTGACGCGGAACTTCAGGCGCAGGCCGGCGCGCACGGTCTTGCCGACCGGCAGCACCACCCCGGCGGCGGCGATCGCGGCGGGCGTCTCGAAATATTTCGCCTCGGTCAGTTCCAGCGGCCACAGGGTGACCTCGTGGGCGGTGCGGTATTCGCAGGCGGTGCGGTCGTCCTTGCCGATCATGCTGCGCAACGCCGTGTGCCGGACCACCTTGTGGCCCGCCAGCAGGCCGCTTTCCTTGAGGTCGGGATGCATCTGCACCACGGTCATCGAGGGCACCGGCGCCAGGTAATGCGGGTAGATCATTTCCAGCAGATGCTGGGTGAACACCGGATACTGCGCGTCGAGCTTGAGCTGCACGCGCGCCGCCATGAAGGCAAAACCCTCCAGTAGCCGTTCCACGTAGGGGTCGGCGCACTCGAAGCCTTCCAGGCCGAGGCGGCCGGCGATCTTCGGATACTCGCGCGCAAACTCGCCGCCCATTTCGCGTACGTGTTGCAGTTCCCGGTTGTAGTAACGCAGCAGTCTCGGGTCCATGGTCGATCAGCCGAAGCCCTCCGACACCTTGAAGTTGCCGGTCTCCAGGTCGACTTCGGTCTTCAGGTACAGGTTCAACGGAATCGGCTGCGCCCACATTTCCGATTCGATGTTGAAGATCAGCGCCTGGCGATCCATGCGCTTGCTCAGCGCGTTGACATTGACGCGCAGGGTGTTGGCGGTCAGCCGCGGCTCGTAGGCCACGATGGCGTCGCGTACACGGCGCTGCAGCGCCTCGGCATTGATTCCCGACAGCGCCGCACCGGTAAGGTCCGGGATGCCGAAGTTGAGCACCGAGCGGGAAACCTCGGGATACTCCCCGAGCTCGACGTTCGCCTCCAGGCTCACGCAATTCAACAGCCAGGAAATGTCCCGGGTGACGCACTCGCGGAGTCGCGATACCGAGATCACGCGCTTCTCGCGGCTTTCCTCCAGCTTGCCCGGCTCGTCGTCAGTCAGGCGATCGAGCAGCGAAGGCTGAAGTCGTTCCTGGGTAGTGAGCTCGGCCATGGAAAGTCGGTACTCCGGCTCAGGCGGCTTCGAACGTGATCAGCCGCGCGTCGAACAGCGGGTAGTCGGCCACGTCGGTGGCCAGCATGCGCTGACCCAGGCCGATCTGGTCGCTGCCCTGCTCAACCCAGTCGGTCTTGCGCCCGAGCACGATGTCGTGATCCTCGGACCGCTCGCTGCCGGCATAACGCCCCGGAATGAAGCCGATGGCCTGGCCGCCATTGCTCCATGTCACCTGCGTGGGCACCCAGATCTTGTCGCGCAGGTCGCTGGGAGCCTCGATCTTCAGCTCGCGCAGGCGCGAGAACGGTACCCAGGAGTAGCCGCCGTTGACGATGATCTCCAGGCACGGCCCGATGCGGGGATCGGCATCGGCGATCCACTCGAACGCGGTACCGTCGATGTTGCCCGCCACCGCGGGAGCCTGTTCCAGTGCCTGTTCGCGCAGCGTCGCGGCCTGCTCATGCCTGCCTTCGGCGCCAAGCTTGAGCGATTGCAGCAGCCACGCCAGCCACGGCTCCGGCTCACCGATGATCACCGGCATGCGCTTGCCGGCGAAGACCTCGGCGCGCACCAGTTCGCCCTTCAGCGCCTCCGAATAGGCACCGACCATCATGGCGTTGAGCGGATCGAGCTCGCCGCAGACGTTGAGCTGGTTCTGCGACCGTTCCCATTGTCCGAGCAGCGCCAGCAACTGGAATAAAAAAACCCGGCGCTTGGCATCTGCCGGGTTATTGCGTACTTCCGCCGTGAGCAGTTGCAACGCTTCGTCCGG
>CALCWL010000473.1 GCA_937906285.1 uncultured Rhodanobacter sp.
TCTCGGCGAAGCCCCAGTCGGCGGGCTGCTCGCCGGCGGCCATCTTGCGGCGGTCCTCGTAGATCTTGGCTACACGGCTCTGCAGGGTCAGATCGCCGGGCAGGTTGAGGATCTTGCTGGCCAGTTCCTGCAGCTTCTGCTTGGGTACCGTGGTGTCGGTGGGCAGCGACAGCTTGCCGCCGATGAAGCGGGCCCAGTCGACATGGCCGTCGCGGAGGTGGTTCGGGTCCAGATCGGTCATCGGCGCACCGGCTTCCAGGCGCTCGCGGTAGGCGTCGAACTGCTTGGCGGCCTCTCCCTCCGCCAGCACGCCGGCCTTCACCAGTTGCTGCTGGTACAGGTCGCGCGCGGTCGGGCGCTTGCGGATGATCTGGTACATCACCGGCTGAGTGGCGGCCGGCTCGTCGGCTTCGTTGTGGCCGTGACGGCGGTAGCAGACCAGGTCGATCACCACGTCGCGGCGGAACCGCTTGCGGAAGTCGTAGGCCAGCCGGGTTACCAGGATCACCGCTTCGGGATCGTCGCCGTTCACGTGCAGCACCGGCGCGTTGACCATCTTGGCCAGGTCGGTGCAGTACATGGTGGAGCGTGCGTCCTGCGGATTGGAGGTGGTGAAGCCGACCTGGTTGTTGACCACGATGTGCAGGCTGCCGCCGATCTTGAAGCCGCGCGCCTGCGACATGTTGAACAGTTCCATGTTCACGCCCTGGCCGGCGAACGCGGCGTCGCCGTGGATCAGCACGGCCATCGACTGCGTGTGCGCCGTGTCGCGGCGACGGGTCTGACGCGCATGCACCGAGCCGGTCACCACCGGGTTGACGATCTCCAGGTGCGAGGGGTTGAACGCCAGCGCCACGTGCACGCCGCCCTTGGGCGTCTTGACGTCGGCGGAGAAACCCATGTGGTATTTGACGTCGCCGGAGTGGGCCGGGTCGTCGGGGTGCTCGAACTTGCCCTCGAATTCGTCGAACAGGGTCTTCGGCGGCTTGCCCAGGATGTTGACCAGCACGTTGAGGCGGCCGCGGTGGGCCATGCCGATCACCAGCTCCTTGACGCCGTTGTCGCCGGCCGCGCGCACCACGTCGTCGAGCATCGGGATCAGGCTGTCGCCGCCTTCCAGCGAGAAGCGCTTCTGGCCGACGTACTTGGTGTGCAGGTAGCGCTCCAAGCCCTCGGCCGCGGTGAGGCCGTCGAGCACGCGCTGCTGGCCGGCCTTGTCCAGGCCGCTCTGGCCGGCGGATTGTTCGAGCCGGCTGTAGATCCAGTTGCGCTGCTCGTGGTTGCTGATGTGCATGAACTCCGCGCCGATCGTGCTGGCGTAGGTCTTGCGCAAGCGGTCCAGCAGCTCGCGCAGTTTCAGGCGCTGGCCGCCGCCGGCGTAATTGCCGGTGTCGAACTCGGTATCCAGGTCGGCGTCGGACAGGCCGTGGAAGGCCAGGCCGAGGTCGGGGGCCGGCATCTTGTCGGCGAGGCCCAGCGGGTCCAGGTCGGCGGCGAGGTGGCCGCGCGAGCGGTAGGCGGTGAGCAGGCGCAGCACGCCGGCCTGCTTGCGCGCGTACTCGTCGCTCATCGGTACGGCGGCGCCGTTGCGGCCCTGCTTCTGCGCTGCCTCGATCCGCGCAATGGCGGCGCCATGCGGGACGTCGCCCGATTCGCGGCCCTTGAACGTCTCGAAATAACCTGCCCATTCGGCGGGAACAGCCGTGGGGTCGGCCAGCCATGCGTCGTACAGCGATTCCACGTAATCGGCGTTGCCGCCAGCGAGTTGGGAGGATTCGTAGAACTCGCGGATCAGGTTTGTACTCACGTCACCACCGGCAGAAAAAGAGGCTTGCAGCCATCCATGTGAGCTGAACGTCGCGGCTTGCGACCGGTTTTCAAGTCCGACCGGTGGCTCGTGCGGATGACTGGTATCAATCTGCGTGATTATACCCTTCGCCCGCCACGGCACGGCAACCCGTGAAATGGTCGCAGACGGCCTGCGGCGAGGCTCCGCGGCCATGATGCACGGCTGCAAACGCGCAAGGGGTGTGGCCTGGTCGCGTTGGGCATCGTCGCGGACGCGGAAGGCCACGAGCCAGCTGCGGTTCAGTCCGCGCGGCGGTTTCGCTCAGATGTCCAGCCGCTGCAGCGCCGTGGCGCGCTCGGAGCGCTCCCACACCTCGTCGAATTGCTGTTGCAGCGGCGCGGCGCTGGCGCGGTCGTGGCGCGCCGCGCGCCCGGACGGGCGCTCCGCCGCCGGCAGGAACAGGTAGCCGCCGACGTCGTTGAGCAGGCAGGCCGAAGGCCAGGCCAGGTCGACGTCGTCGACCGGCACGCGGATCTGGAACGCGCTGGACAGTCGCTGGGCCAGGCCGATCAGCGGATGGTCGGCCTGCAGCGCGGCCTGCGGCTCGTGCAGCAGCACGCGGATCAGTGCACTGCGCCCGGAAGTGGCGATGCGCTGCAGCTCGGCCAGTTGTTCCGCATCGGCGAAGGTGTCGGCGGTGAGCACGGGCAGGCGCACGGCCAGCTGATGACGCGCGTCACGCAGCAGTTGCAGCCGCGCCTGCACGCATTCCGCTGCCGTGCCGGTCGCCAGCCGTCCGGGGTCGCGACCGGGCGGCTGCTCGACCGTCGCGTCCTGCTCGAACGCCAGCCGCATGGCGCGGTGCGCCAGGCCGGCGTCCTCGAACTCCTCGCCGTACGCGACGAAGCCGGCGCGGGTGTAGAAGCCGATCGCACTGACCTGGGCGTCCAGTGCCACCTCGCTCCAGCCCTGCGCGCGGGCCAGGCCCAGCAACTCGCGCAGCATGGCCGCACCCACGCCCTGGCCGCGCCAGTCCGGCAGCACCGCCATGCGGCCGATCTTGCGCTGTAGCGTGAGTCGGCCGCAGCCGATCGGGTGGCCGGCGTCGTCGCGTGCCAGCACGTGCCAGCAGTCGACGTCCAGCCCGTCGCGCTCGCGTTGCTCGCTCACGCCCTGTTCCTGGATGAAGACCGTGGCGCGCAGGTCGAGCAGGGCGGCTCGCTGGTCCTCGCGCGACCAGTCCGCGATCTCGACGTGGAAGTTCTGCAGCTTCATCGGCGGCGGCGCGCAGGGCGCATCAGCAGGTGGCCGTCGTTGACCAGGGCGAGCAGGAGTTCGCGGTCGGCGGCAGAAGGCGTGCGCTCGAAGGTCAGTTCGCGCTCGGCGCACAGTCGCTGCGCCAGTTCCGGTGAGGCGCCATAGGCCTGGCCGCATACGTAAAGGACGCAACCGGTCTTGCCGCCCGCCCAGGCCATGCGCGCCCAGGGGTGGCGCAGCAGCCGGGCGCCGGCGACCAGGCGCCCGGCGAACCGTTCCCCGCTCAGCGGGTGCTCCGGCGCCACCGGCACCTGCGCGTTGCGGTAGCGGGTGATGAAGCGGCCGAACCAGTCGCGCAGCAGGTCATCGCGCAGCGCGGCGGCGAACGGCAGGGCGGCCTTGAGCCGGTCCAGGGCGGCGCGGTCGATTTCGCCGACATGCCGGGCCGGGGCCAGGTCGGGGTCGGCGTAACGCAATTCGTCGGGAAGCTGCTCGGCGATGTAATCGGCGAGGTCGCCCGTCAGTTCGGCCTGCGAGGGCGCGCGCATGCCGACGGAGAAGGTCATGCACGGGCCGCCGAAGGCCACCCCGTCGTGCGGGATGCCCGGCGGCAGGTAGAGCATGTCGCCCGGGTCGAGCAGCCATTCGTGGGTCGGCTCGAACTGCACCAGTTGCTTCAACTCGATATCGGGGCGAAACGCCTTCGGCGCCAGCGGGTCGTCGCTGATCGCCCAGTGGCGCTGGCCCAGACCCTGCAGCAGGAACACGTCGTACTGGTCGACGTGCGCGCCGACGCCGCCGCCGGGTTCGGCATAGGACACCATCACGTCGTCCATGCGCCAGCTCGGCAGGAACTGGAAGTGCTGCAACAGGCCGGCCACGTCGGCGTCCCACTTGTCCACGTCCTGCACCAGCAAGGTCCAGTTGCGCGGTGGCGTGGCGGCGAAATCGGCTTCCTCCAGCGGACTCGACTTGACCCGCCAACGATCGCGCGCCTCGTCGTGCACGATCAGCCGCGCCAGCGCGGTGGGCTCGCAAGCCAGGCCGGCGAGGTCGTCCGGTTGCAGCGGGGGCCGGAAGCCGGGAAACGCGTTGCGGACCAGCAGCGGGCGCTTCTGCCAGTAGTCGCGCAGGAAGCGCGCCGGGCTCATGCCCAGCGGGCGCGCGGCACTGCCGCGCACTTCGATCGGAAAAGTCGGGTTGGCGTTCATGCGGCCATTGTAGTAGCCGGCTCAGGTGAACAGACGCACCGTGTTGTGGAGGCCCAGCGCCAGCACCGCCAGCCCGGCCAGCGCGGTGGCGACCCGCGCCGGCACGCGTCGCACGAACACGGCGCCGAACGGCGCGGCCAAGGCGCCGCCGATGATCAGCCCCGCCACGGCGGCGGCATGGCTGACGCCGATGGCGAGCAGGAAGCTGAAGCTGGCGGCCACGCTGACCACGCACTTGGCCAGGTGCACGCTGCCGATCACCGCGCGCGGCTGCAGGCCGCGTGCGAGCAGCGTGGTGACGGTGATGGCGCTCCAGCCGCCACCGCCGATGGCATCGACCAGCCCGGCGATGCCGCCGGTAACGCCGGTGCCGCGCGGTACGTCCTGGCGCGTGCCGGCCGATCGCCGGCAGCGCAGCAGCAGGAAACCGCCCATGCCCAGCAGATACGGCGCCAGCAAGGCGCGCAACCACGAAGGCGGCACGTGCACGGCGATCCACACGCCGATCAGTGCGCCCAGTACGCCGGGAATGACCAGCGCCAGGAACAGCGCCCGGCGCACGTTGCCGGCCAGCAGGTGGCTGAGGCCGGAGGCACCGCAGGTGAACGCCTCCGCGTAGTGCACGCTGGCGCTGGCCGCCACCGGCGGCATGCCCAGCGCCAGCAGCAGGCCGGACGAGGTGACCCCGAAGGCCATCCCGAGCGCGCCGTCGACCAGCTGGGCGAGGGCGCCCACGGCGATGAATGCAAGCAGTTCGCTCAAGCGCGTCCACACCACGGGGGTAGGCGCCCAGTATACGGCGCCGCCGATCCTGCGCAGGAAATGAGCAGCGGACATAACGACATGCCGACAGATGTTTTCCCCGCGCCCGGCATGCTGCCTACCATCGACGAAAAGACGTAAAGACGTCCAAAAGGATTCGTCGTGAATGCTGCGCTGAAATCGTTCCCGCCCGCTCCGACGCTCGATGCGGACAAGCTGGTGTTGCTGGCCCGGCTGACGCAGGGACTGGCGCCGGCGGATCTGTACTGGATCGCCGCCTACAGTGCCGCAGCCGCGGCAGGTGCGCCGGGTCAGACCGCCCTGGCGGCGGTGGGCGAGCCTGCGCCGGAGGCCGGCGAGCGCTTGACCATCGTGTACGGCAGCCAGACCGGCAACTCCCGTCGCGTCGCCGAGCGACTGGTCGCGCGCGCGGAGGCCGCCGGCCTGCCGGTGCGCTTGCTGCGCGCCGGCGCCTACCCGCTGCGCGAGCTGGCGCAGGAGCGCTTGCTGGGCGTGGTGATCAGCAGCCAGGGCGATGGCGACCCGCCGGACGATGCGATCGGCTTCGTCGAGTTCATCGCCGGCAAACGCGCACCGAAGCTGCCGCAGCTGAAGTTCGCCGTACTCGGCCTGGGCGATTCGAGTTACCCGAAGTACTGCGCTGTCAGCCAGGCGCTGGATGCGCGGCTGGCCGAGCTGGGCGGCCAGCGCTTTGCCGAGCTGGGCGAGGCCGACGTGGATTTCGAGGCCGCGGCAGCGAGCTGGTCCGCAGCCGCCGTGGCCGCCGCCCGAGAGACGCTGGCCGTGCCCGCGACGGCCCCGCGTCAGGGCGCGGCACTGCACGCGGTGCGCACGGTGGCGACGCACTCGCGCGAGCAGCCGTTCGCGGCTGCCGTGCTGGAGAACCAGCGCATCGTGTCGCGCGACAGCGAGCGCGATGTGCGGCATATCGAACTGTCGCTGGAAGGTTCGGGCCTGCGTTACGAAGCCGGTGACGCGGTCGGCGTGTGGCCGCGCAACCCGCCGGTGCTGGTCGAGCAGTGGCTGGCGGCCTTGCGGCTGGATGGCGCCGCCGAGGTGGAGCATGGCGGCAAGCGCCTGCCGCTGGCGCGCTGGCTGGGCGAGCAGCGCGAGATCACCCGGTTGACCCGTCCGCTGGTGGCAGCGCAGGCCGCGGCCACGAGACATGCCGGGCTGCGGCGGCTGCTGGAGCCGGAGCAGCGTGCCGATTTCGCCGCCCTGCTGGAAAGTCACCAGCCGATCGACCTGCTGCGCGAGTTTCCCGTGGCGTGGGATGCCACGGAGTTGGTGGCGACACTGCGTCCGCTGACGCCGCGCTTGTACTCGATCGCTTCCAGCCCGAAGGCGGTGGGGCCGGACGAGGTACACCTGACGGTGGCGGTGGTGGAGTACGCCGCACATGGCAGCGCCCACTACGGCGCGGCGTCCAGCTTCCTCGCGAACACCGGCGACGACGCGACGGTGCCGGTCTTCATCGAGCCGAACGAGCGCTTTCGCCTGCCCGTCGACGGCAGCCGCGACGTGATCATGATCGGGCCCGGCACCGGCGTCGCTCCGTTCCGTGCCTTCGTGCAGGAGCGCGAGGCGACCGCCGCCAGCGGGCGCAACTGGTTGTTCTTCGGCAACCGGTACTTCGCTCGCGACTTCCTCTATCAGGTCGAGTGGCAGGACGCCTTGCGCCGCGGCAGCCTGAGCCGCCTCGACCTGGCCTTTTCACGCGACGGTGTGGCTCGTTCCGAGAGTCCGCACAAGGATGCGCGGGGTGTTGCGAGGGACTCGCACAAAGTCTACGTGCAGCAGCGCCTGCGCGAGAACGGTCGCGAACTGTATGCGTGGCTGCGCGAGGGCGCGCACCTGTATGTCTGCGGCGATTCCGCGCACATGGCCAGGGACGTGCACGAGGCCTTGCTGGAGATCGTCGCCACTCACGGCGATCTGTCCGCCGACGATGCCCGCGCCTGGCTGGCCGACCTGCTGCAACAGGGCCGTTATGCACGCGATGTGTATTGACTGCCTTTATTTCCGCGTTCATCCATGAACGCCAGGATCGAAAAGCGGCCATCCATGGCTGCACTCTTCAGAACAACATTCCCATGCCTTCCCATCTCGAGCACATCAAGACCGAAAGCCGCTTCCTGCGCGGCAGCATCGCCGAAGGACTGGCCGACGCGGTGACCGGCGCGATCGCCGAAAGCGACACCAAGCTGCTGAAATTCCATGGCAGCTACATGCAGGACGATCGCGACATCCGCGACGAGCGCCGTCGCCAGAAACTGGAGCCGGCGTATGCCTTCATGGTGCGTGCACGCCTGCCCGGCGGCGTGATGACCCCGGCGCAGTGGCTGGCCTTCGACCGGATCGCCAGCGACTATGCCTCCAGCGGACTGCGCATCACCACGCGGCAGACCTTCCAGTGGCACGGCATCATCAAGCGCGACCTGAAATCCGCCATCGCCGCGATCAACGCGGCCATGGCCAGCACCATCGCCGCCTGCGGCGACGTCAACCGCAACGTGGTGTGCAACACCAACCCGGTCGAGTCGCCGGCGCACGAGGCGGCGTACGCGTGGGCGGTGCGCCTGTCCGAGCACCTCAAGCCGAAGACGCGCGCCTACCACGAG
>CALCWL010000474.1 GCA_937906285.1 uncultured Rhodanobacter sp.
TTGCTGCTGAACACGATCTCCAGCCCGTCCCAGCGCACGTTCGGCATCAGGTCGGCGGCATCCGTGCTCAGCTCGGCCACGCGCACACCGGGCCCGAAGCTGCCGTCGGCACGCTGGCGGCTCATGTAGATATCGTGGTTCTTGCTGTCCGGATAGCCGTTGCTGGAGAAGTACAGGAAGGTGCCCTGGGCGGTTACCACTACCGACGGGCTGTATTCCGAGCCCTTGGTATTCGGGCCGCCGTCGGCATAGGCGCCCAGGTTCACCGGTGTCGCCCAGTGAGGCTGTCGATACCACCACGGTCCCCAGCCGTGCGCGGGGCGTTCGCGGGTCAGGAACAGGTCACCGTGCGGCGGGCTGCCGGCCGGAGGAGGTGGCATGTCCTTGCACGTGGCGCAATCCTCGGAGTTCTGCCGCGAGCTGACGAACAGCAGCCACCCGCCGGGCAACGGCGTGGGGCAATAGTCGGCGGCAGTGGGGGAGTTCGCCGGCGCACCGAGGTTGGTGACGTGGTCCCAGCTGCGCATCAAGCCATTCCAGGTGGCACGCCAGTTGTCCAGACCGCCGTTGCGGGTGGACATGAAATACAGGTTCCGCCCGTCCGGCGATTCGATCGGGCAACCCTCGGCGGCCGCGGTGTTGATGCCGGGCGCGGGCACCGCGTTGCTCCACGCACCGTAGTCCCTGGCGTGGGTGTTGGCGGACAGGACCACGGCGATGGCCAGTGCGCAGTGTTGGTATTTGCGGTTCATGCGGACCTCCTTGATGGGGCATGGATGGGCGCGCTGGCGGTCTCCTCGCGGCGTGGCGTGGACTCGCCTGGCGGAAACGGGCGCCCGCGACCGGCACATGCCGGTGCGCCCAGCTTCGGCGGCGCGGCAGCGCAAGGTCTTGAGGCCGCCGCTCGGAAACTGCTGGACTTTGCTTGGATTCCTTGGGAAAACATGGGGGCGACCCGCCGCGCAAGGTTTCCCGTCCACCCGAGTGCGCCGCCCGCCACAGGACGCCATGGATCCGTCAACGCCCGCCCCGCTGGCCTTCGACGAATGCGCGATCGACTTCGCGGGTCGGCGGCTGCTGCGCGACGGCATCGAGCAGCCGCTGGAACCCAAGGCCTTCGCCGTGCTGGCGCTGCTCGCCGGCAGGCCCGGCCAGGTGTTCACCCGCGACCAGATCCTCGACGCCGTCTGGGGCCATCGCAACATCACCCCGGGGGTGCTGAACCGGGTGATGACCCTGCTGCGGCATGCGCTGGGCGAAGACGCGCAAGCGGCGCGCTACCTGCACACCGTGCATGGCGTGGGCTACCGCTTCGACCTGCCCGTCGCGCCCGACGCGTCGCCGCAGGCACTGCAAACCTCCGCGCCGGAAACGCCGGCGGCGCCGCAGCCGCTCCCCGCCACGGGGCGGCGCGCCGGCGACCGGCATCCGTTGCGCCGCACCCTGCCGTGGTTGCTGCCGCTGCTGGCGTTGCTCGCCCTCGCCGGCTGGCACTGGTGGCCGCGCCCGCCAGGCACACCGGCGAGCGGACGCAGCATCGCCGTGCTGCCGCTGCTCAATGCCGGCAACGATGCCCAGCAGTTGTATTTCTCCGACGGCCTGTCGGAAAACCTGATCGACGCCCTGTCCCGCTTCGAGGGGCTTAAGGTGATCGGCCGCACCTCGGCCTTCCAGTTCCGCAACAGCAAGGACGACAGCGCGACCATCGGGCGCAAGCTGGGCGTGTCCTACCTGCTCACCGGCAGCGTGCAGCGCGCCGGCGACGTCGTGCGCATCAATGCCTCGCTGACCCGCGCCGCCGACGGCAGCACGCTGTGGGCCGAACATTACGACCGCCCCTACCGCAACCTGTTCGCCCTGCAGGACGAGATCGCCCAGGCCGTGGCCGCTGCCTTGCAGGTGAAGCTTCTGTCGCCCGGCGAATCCGTGAAACACGACGACCGGCCGCCGGGCGGCAGCATCGATGCCTACAACGCCTATCTGCAGGGCCTGCAGCATTGGCACGACGAGGATTTCGACCAGGCCTCGGAATACATGGCCAAGGCCGTGCAACTCGACCCGCGCTATGCGATGGCATGGGCGCACCTGTCGGGATCGCTGAGCACCGTCGCCACGTTCTCGAACGAGCCCGCCGAGGCCGCCCGCCAGCACATGAACCAGGCAAGGCGCGCGGCGGATCAGGCGTTGCAATTGGCGCCCGGGCTGGGGGCGGCCCACGCGGCCCGCGCCTACCTGATGGTCTACAGCTTCGACCATCGCGGCGCCCTGGCCGAATGCCGTCGCGCCGTGCAACTGGCGCCGGAGGACGGGACCGTCCTCAATGGCTGCGGCTATGTGTTTGCCCAGGTCGGGAAACTGCGCGAGGCGATCCGGTCGAGGCAGCATCTCCTTTCGATCGAACCGCTGTACATCATCAACTACCAGCAGTACGCGAAGCTGCTGCTGGCGTCCGGCCGGCTGGACGAAGCGGAGAAGTACCTCGGCACCGCCGAAAGCCTGCCGCAGACGAACGCGCACTGGCACTACTCATCCTTGTTCCTGCGCATGGCGCTTGCCCTGGCGCGTGGCGACGCGGCCAAGGCCATGAGCAGCGCGCTGCAAATGCCCGCGAAGCACCGCGGCTTGTACACGACGCTGGCGACCCAGATCGGGCCCGATCGCGCCGCCGCCGACGCCGCGCTGGCGAACGGCCTCGCCAGCAAGGCCGAGGCGGACGCCGATCCGCACCTGATCGCGCAGATCTACGCCTTGCGCGGCGATGCCGGCCACGCCGTGGAATGGTTGCAGCATGCTTCGGCCGCCGATCTCCTGTTCCTGCCGACCGATCCGTTCATCCTGAACCTGCGCGACGATCCGCGCTTCATCGCTTTCTGCGCAAGGATCGGCCTGCCGCCCCCGGGCGAAAGCGAAGCGTTGAGCATCGACCAGCTCCGCGCCGCAAACGGCACGCGCGAGCGCTGAGGTGCGGGAAGCGCCGGGATCGGCAGCAAACCCTGACCCAGCCGATACAATGCGGGCTTTCCGAGCGGAACCGACGACCATGGCCGAGCGTGCGTTCGACGATTACCTGGCCCGCTCCGGCGCCACCCTGGAAGGCTCGCGCTACGCGGCGTGGCTGGCGATCACGCCGCGCCGCCACGGCTTTCCGGTGTATTACGCGATCTGCGAGAACCGCAGCTTCCGCGACAAGGACGTGGCCGAAGCCGCCGCGGCGAAGGCGCTGGCCGACATGACGGGATTGGAGGCGGACGGCACGCCGATCTTTCCCGAGGACTACACCGGCTTCGACGATTAGGCGGGCCGGACCGGCTCGTGGCGATGGACGGCGGGTGGTGCCCGCCCTACGCCGCGGCGGCCAGCGCGCGCAGGCGTTCCACCGCGGCGGGGACGGCCGCGGGCGCATCCACCGTGAGCATGCGCGGCTCGTCGGCGGCCAGGCCGTTTTCCAGTTCGTGCGCCCAGGTCACGTGGTAGGGCATGTGCACGCCCCAGCCGCCCAGGCGCAATACCGGCTCGATGTCCGAGCGCAGCGAGTTGCCGACCATCGCGAACTGCGCTGGCTGCAGGTCGAATTCGCCCAGCACGCGGCGGTAGGTGACGGCGTCCTTCTCCGAAACGATTTCGATGCGGCGGAACAAATCGGCCAGGCCGGACTGTGCCACCTTCTTCTCCTGGTGGAACAGGTCGCCCTTGGTGATCAACACAACCTCGTACTTCGCCGCCACCGCCTCGACCGCGGCGCGGATGCCCGGCAGCAGTTCCACCGGATGCTGCAGCACGCCCTTGCCCAGCTCGATCAAGGCGTGGATGTCGGCCGCGCCGATGCGCCCGTCCGAGACCGCGATGGCGGTCTCCACCATCGACAGCGCCATCCCCTTGGCGCCGTAGCCGAACAGCTTGAGGTTGCGCTGCTCGGTGGCCAGCATGCGCTCGTGCACCTCGCGATCGGCCACGTCCACGTAGCGCGCCATGATCGCCGCGAACGCGTCGCCGGCCTGGCGGTAGTAACCCTCGCTGTGCCACAGCGTGTCGTCGCCGTCGAAACCGATCAGTTGCAGCATCAGGCACCCACCCGCGTGCGCACCGCATCCATGTCGCGCACCGGACGAATCTCGATGGCACCGGTTTGCGACCACGGGAAGGACTGCGCGATGCGCACCGCCTCGTCCATGTCGGCCGCCTCGATCAGGTTGAAGCCGCCCAGGTATTCCTTGGTCTCGGCGTACGGGCCGTCGACCACGCTGGTGCGGCCATCGCGCACGCGCACGGTACGCGCGGTGTCCGGCGCTTCCAACTGCTGCGAATCGAGCAACCGCCCCTGCGCGCGCAACGCGTCGGCCTTGCCGAAGCAGCTTTTCATGCGGCTGTCGAACTCGCCTTCGGGCAGCGCGTCCAGCAGGCGGTCGTCGCAATAGATCATCACGAGATATTTCATGGCGTTCTCGGCGGGGAAGGCGGGGCGAGGAGGGATAATGCCGCAATGAACGCCCGCGCCGATACCTTCAGCGAACTGCCCTTCCATCCGATCGCTTTCGTGCGCTCGCCGTACGCGCAGCGCATCGACGCGCCGCACCAGCCCACCGTGGTGGCCGGCACCGAGACGGGAGCGGCGGCCGAGGCCGTGATCGAATTCGTGGCGGACTTCCCGGCGGCGGCATACCGCGACCTGGCCGGCTTCGAGCGGATCTGGCTCCTGTTCGCCTTCCACCGCAGCGAGGGCTGGAAGGCCGAGGTGCGCCCGCCGCGCGGCGGCGGCAAGCGCAGCGTGCTGGCCACGCGCTCGCCGCACCGGCCGAACGCGATCGGGCTGTCGGCGGTGGAGCTGGTGGCGGTGGAGGCAGGCTCACTGCGCGTGCGCGGGGTGGATCTGCTGGACGGCACGCCGATCCTCGACATCAAGCCGTACGTGCCCTACGCGGATGCCTTCCCGCAGGCGCGGGCCGGCTGGATCGACGCGATCGACGCGGCCCAGGGCCGCCGCTCCGCGCCGGGGCCGCGCAAGCCGCGCACGCGGCCGCGCGGCGGCGAGGTCAGCGGATCATGAGCAACTGCCGCAGCAGGTGCTGCCGCCGCTGACGTGGATCTGCCGCGGCTCGGACACCCGCGCGGCTTCGTAGCCCGCCTCGTGCAGGGCGGTGATGACCTGACCCGAGGTCAACTGTGCCGACACGTCGATCTGGCCGGCGACGGCATCCGCGGTGACCTTCGCGGTGGCGTCATGGGCACGCAGGATGGCGGCGATGGCGCCGGTGTCGCCGGCAAGATCCTTCACTTGAAACAGCATCGGTACGGTCTCCAGGGTTGAAGGCGGCACATCCGCCGGGCGCGATGGTGACCGGCGCCCCGCCCGCGCGCCCTGACCGGGATCAGGGCAATCCCGGTTGGTGAGACTCACGCCGGGCACACTGCCGCAGCCGCTGCGGACCTCCGCCGTCGGCGCCCGATGCATTGGCAGTGGATCGGTTCAAACCTTGGCCGCGCCCGGTACCGCACCTGGCGCGGCCTTTTTTGTTCAGGGCGCCGGCGCGGGAACCGCCGGCAGCCACGGCGACACGCGCGGGCGCTCCAGCGCGGCGAGCAGCGGTCCATCGCGGCCGTACACGTCGGGGCGGAAGCCGACCCGGCCGTCTTCGCGCAGGTCCACCGTCCAGTACGCCAGCAGCAGGGTCACCGGCTTGCGCAGCATCACGGTCTGCGTCTTCAGCGTGTCGATCGCGCGATCGATGCCGGCGCGATTCCACCGCACCGGATCGTCCAGCAGCAGCTCGGCCAGTTCGCGCGGGCGCTCCACCCGGATGCAGCCGGAGCTGTACGTGCGCTGCTGGTTGGCGAACAGCTCCTGGTGCGGCGTGTCGTGCATGTACACCGCGTAGTCGTTGGGGAAGCGGATCACCAGCCGGCCCAGCGAATTGCCCGGCCCGGCGTCCTGGCGCAGCACGATGCCGCGCGGGTTGGCCCAGTCCACGCTGGCCGGCGACAGCTCGCGGCCCTGGCCGTCCAGCACGCGGAGGCGGTTGGCGGCAAGGTAGCCGCGGTCCTTGCGCAGCTTCGGCAGGATGTCGTTCTTCAGGATGGTCGGCGGCACCGTCCAGGTCGGGTTGAGCGTGAGGTAGGTGATCTTCGACTTGAACACCGGCGTGCTGCGGTACGGCTTGCCCACCTGCACGCGCGAACGCCACACCGGCTTGCCGTCCTTGTAGTAGATGACCTGGTAGCCGGCGATGTCGACCACCACGAACTTGCCCTGCAGCTGGTGCAGCAGCCAGCGCGCGCGCTCCAGGTTCGCGCGCAGCTGATCGATGCGCGCGGCGACCGGCACGTTCAGCGCGGCCAGGGTGGCCTTGCCCAGGTGGCCGTCCGCGGCCAGGTACTGTTCGCGCTGGAACTGCTTCAGCGCGGCTTCCAGCGCCGGGTCGTACAGGTCGTCCGCGCCATCGCCCACCGGATGGCCGACCCGTTGCAGCCGCTGGCGCAGCGCCGGCACGCGCGGATCGTGGCTGCCCGGCTTCAGCGTGGGGCCATCGGCGATCGCGGGCCAGCCGCCCTGCGCCGCCACCTCGCGCAGCTTCGCCAGCGCCGTGCGCAGCTGGCCGTAGTACGGATGCTGCGGACGCGCACGCGCGAACAGCTCGCCGATGGTGCCTTGCGCCAGCGCCTCGCGCACCGCCTGCAGGCCCCGCGCCTGGTCGATCTGGCGCGGGTCGAAGTTCCAGTGCGTGTCCAGCGTGGCCGGATCGACCTTGCCGCGATACAGGTGCAGCAGCGCGGCGAAGCAGGCGTCGGTGGCCAGCAGGTCGAACTGCGCGCGCTGCTGCGCCGTGGCCTGCAGATCATCCAGCACGTGGCGCCGACGTTGCAGTTCATCCAGCGCGTAATCCTGCGGATCGAGGCCGTCGGCGGCCATGCCGCGCAGCGCGGCCAGCAACTGGTCGAGCTCGTCAGGCCGCGTCCACGTCGGCGCGAACCGGTTCTGTTCGTAGAACGTCGCCACCGCGGCGCCCGGCGCCGCCGCCATCGCGTCACCGGCATGCGCAACGCGCCATTGCTCGATCCGTTCGCGGATCTGCTCGGCCACCGGGCCCGGCGGTGAGGCCACGGTTTGCTCCATCGCGACCGACCCGCCCCCGGCCGGCGGTGCATGCGCCGCGACGACTCCCAGCCAGCCCAGCAAGGCGACGGCGCAAACGGTACGGGCGAAGCCGGACGACATGGAGAGTCCTGTGCGGGCGGATACGGCCAGTCATAGCACAACCGCCGGCCGGCGCCGACGGGCGCGGCGACCGGTCGCACGGGACAGGTTCTTAACGGTCGACTGCTAGCATCGACGGCTGTTCGTGCCCATGCCCAAGTGGTCCCGATGAGTCGACTGCGCCTCCTTGCCATCCTGCTGTTGCTGCTCGGCGGCGCAGCGCACGCGGCCACGCCGACGTTGCGCGATGCGCTCAGCAAACTCGCGCCGCAGGCGAATCCGCAGGTGATCGCGCTGGCGCTGGCGGCCACCGACTGCGCCACGGCGCAAGGCCAGCCACCGTCCGAGCGGCTGGCGGTGATCGACTACTCCCGGCCCTCCACCGAACCGCGGCTGTGGGTGTTCGACCTGGCCCGGCGCAAGCTGCTTTATCAGGAGCTGGTGGCGCACGGGCGCAACACCGGCGAGAACCTGGCCAGCAGGTTTTCCAATACGCCGGAAAGCCGGCAATCCAGCCTGGGCCTGTTCCGCACGCTGGACACCTACGCCGGCCGCAACGGCTATTCGCTGCGCCTGGAGGGGCTGGAACCGGGCACCAACGACCGCGCACTGGCGCGCGCGCTGGTGATCCACGGTGCGGCCTACGTCAACCCGGCACTGGCCCGTGAGCAGGGCCGCATCGGTCGCAGCTACGGTTGCCCGGCCGTACGCAGCGCGATCGCGCGACCGCTGATCGACGCGCTCAAGGGCGGCCAGTACGTGTTCTCCTACTATCCCGATGCCAGGTGGCTGGGCGCCTCGCCGTACCTCAAGTGCAGCGGCGGGTTGGCGATGACGCCCGCGCCCGGCGCGCCTTGATCCATCTCGCGCGGCCATCCTCGCGGCAATGCTGCCGCAGCCCCCTCACTCGGGAGTCTGCTGGCTCGCACAGCCCTCATCCGGCGTCACCGGCAGGCGCAGGATCAGCAGCCACAGCAGCACCACCAGCGCGACCAGCAGCCACGGCAACCAGGCGTGCCCGCGGAACCACCAGATCGTGCCGGCCATCGACAGCGTGAGCAGGCCCAGCGCCATCCAGCGCGCGCGCCGCGAAATGCTGCGCTCGCGCTCCCACCGCGCGATCGCCGGGCCCAACCGGGGCAGCGAGAGCAGCCAGCGATGCCAGCGCGGCGAGGCGCGCGACCAACACGCAGCGGTCAGCAGCAGGAACGGCACGGTCGGCATCACCGGCAGCATCAGGCCGATCAGTCCCAGCAGCAACGCCACGCCGCCGGCGATGAACAACAGCCAGCGCACCATGCCGCTGTGACGGGGATGCGTATGGTGCGAGTCGTGTCCGTCGCCCGCCGCCGACTGCCCGCGATCGGACCGCCTCATGTGGTGCGCTTCGGCCGACCTTCGCGCGCCTTGTACAGGCGTCGGTCGGCCTCGCCCAGGCCGGCTTCCAGCGAGGCGCCCTGCTCCACGATGGCCGCGCCCATGGTGAAACCGATCGGCGCCTCGGCGCGATCGGCATCGAGCCGCTCGACCACGCCTCGGGTGAGCGCCTCGCCGGCGCCGCGCAGCAACACCAGGAACTCGTCGCCACCGAGGCGGATCACGGCATCCTGCGGTCGCACATGGCTGCGCAGGAATACCGCCATGGCCACCAGCACCTCGTCGCCGCGTGCGTGGCCGTGGGTGTCGTTGACGTGCTTGAAGTGGTCCAGGTCGAACACGATGCAGCCCCAACCGACGGCCGGGTCCGCGGCCAGTTCGGCCAGGTAGCGGCGGTTGAAACAGCCGGTCAGCGGATCGTGGATCGACCATTCGCGCAACTGGCTCTCCTGGCGGAAGCGCTCGGTGACGTCCAGCGCGTGGCCCAGCACGTAGGGATCGTCGCCCTCGACGTCGTCATCCAGCACGTTGTGGTACTGCCAGACGTGCTCGCTGCCGTCCTTGGCGACCACCTGCAGCATGCCCGCGTCGCTGTTTCCGCGCATGAGGCGCAACAGGTACTCGGCGAAGCGCGCGCGCCGTTCGGGACGCATGAAATCGGTCAACGGCCGGCCGATCATCTCGCCCACCGAATAACCCAGCGACTTGGCTGCCGCCGGGTTCACCGACAGCAGCACGCCTTCGTGGTCGTGCGTGCAGATCAGGCCGGGGCTGTACTGGAACAGCTTGCGGTAGCGGCGGTCGCTGGCCTCCAGCGCCGCGATCGCGCGCCGCTGCAGGGTGATGTCCTGGAACGCGCCGGCCAGCCGCCGCACGCTGCCGTCATCGGCGCACTCCACGACGCCGACGGCACGCACCCAGATCTTCCGGCCGGTGGCGGTGGTCAGCGGCAGCTGCAGATCCCATCCCTCGCCGGTGGCGATGCCCTTGCGCACGGCCGCGTCGATCACCGGCCGTGCCACGGGGTCGTAAAAGCTCACCGCCTCTTCCAGGCTCGGGTGGAAGCCCGGCGGCACGTCGTGCAGGCGGCAGGTCTGGTCCGACCAGGTGATCGCGTTGGTGGCCAGGTCCAGCTCCCAGCCGCCGGCGTCGAGCAGACGTCCGGTGCGTTCGAGCAGCGCCTCGTTGGCGCGCCGCTTCCGTTCCGCCTCGCGGGCCGGCTCCGGTGGCTGGCGCAGCGACGTCGCAGCGCCGACCGGCGCGACGTCGTCCCGGCGCAGGACCGGCCGCATCTCCAACGCATGTGCCGCCGCGCGGGCCAGTTGCCGCAATGTCTCATGTTGTCGTTCGTCGAGCGCACCGGGCGCGCGATCGAGCACGCACAACGCGCCCGCCTTCGCGCTCTCGCCCCGCCTGATCGGCACGGCGGCGAAGCCACGGATGCCTGCTGCACCGGCAACCAGCGGATCGTCGGCGCAACGCGGGTCGAGTCGCGCGTCGGGAATCTCAAGCACGCCGGAACTCGCCTTGGCCAGCACCCGCAGCACGCTCGGCTCGTCGATATCCGGCGCCGGCACGTGCACGGCAAGCCCGCGGCCGTCGGCGTCGACCAGCACGATCAGCGCCAGCGCCCGCCCGGTCGCCGCCGCGGCGCTGCGCACGATCGCATCGAACAGCGGCTCGGCGCGGGTATCCAGCGCAGCCATGGCGCGCAGCGTCGCCAGGCGCAGCGTTTCGTCGGCATGATGGGCGGCAGCGGACATACGGGGCGGCAATCGGCTCGTGGGTCGGCACATCGTGTGGCCACCGTAGCAGTCCGCATGTGAATCGGCCACGCACGCCACCGCAGTTTCGGCCGCTGCCGCCACGAAAAAGCCGCCCGGATCGCTCCGGGCGGCTTTTTCGTGCCGCTCTCGGGCGGCGCGGCTTACTCGGCGGCGCCATCCAGTCCGCGGCGCTCCAGCAGCGGCTCGATGCGCGGCTCGTGGCCGGCGAAATCGCGGAACAGCTGCAGCGCATCCTTGCTGCCGCCCTGCGACAGCAGCGTCTGCCGGAAGCGGTCGCCGTTGGCGCGGGTCAGGCCGCCGTGGCTCTTGATCCACTCGACCGTGTTCGCGTCCAGCACCTCGGACCAGATGTAGGCGTAGTAGCCGGCCGCGTAACCGCCCATGATGTGGCTGAAGTACGGCGTGCGGTAGCGCGGCGGCACCGGCGCGTAATCGGTGCCGTTGGCCTTCAGCGCGGCCGCCTCGAACGCCATCACGCCGTCCGCGTCGGGGATCTTGTCCGCGCCGAGCTGGTGCCAGCTCTGGTCGAGCATCGCTGCGCCGAGGTACTCGGTGGTGGCGAAGCCCTGGTTGAACTTCGAGGTGGCCAGCACCTTGTCCAGCAGTTCCTTCGGCATCGGCGCGCCGGTCTGGTAGTGCTTCGCGTAGTTGGCCAGCACGCTGGGCCAGTCGGCCCACATCTCGTTCACCTGCGAGGGGAACTCGACGAAGTCGCGCGGCACGCTGGTACCGCTGAAGCGCGGGTACTTCACGTTGGAGAACATGCCGTGCAGCGCGTGGCCGAACTCGTGGAATGCCGTGGTGACCTCGTCCCAGGTCAGCAGGGTCGGGCCGCTGGTCGGCCTGGTGATGTTGAGGTGGTTGGCCACCACCGGCAGGTTGCCGGTCAGCGCGGACTGGTCGACGTAGGAGTTCATCCAGGCGCCGCCGCGCTTGGACGGGCGGGCATACATGTCGGCCAGGAAGATCGCCAGCTGGCTGCCGTCTTCGTTGTAGACGTCGTACACCAGCACGTCGGGGTTGTAGACCGGCAGGTCGGTGCGCTGCTTGAACTTGAGTCCGTAGAGCTGGCCGGCGGCGTAGAACACGCCGTTCTCCAGCACGTTCTTCATCTCGAAATAGGGCTTGAGCTGGCTCTCGTCGAAGTTGTACTTGTCGGCGCGGACCTTCTCCGTGTAGTAGGCCCAGTCCCACGGCTGCAGCGCGAACGTGGGCTGGCCCTTGGCCGCCTGCTCCCTGTCGATCATCGCCTGCAACGCGGCGCCTTCGCGCCTGGCGTTGGCGACCGCCGGCGGCGCCAGCTTGCCGAGCATGGCGTTGACCGCCTCCGGCGTCTTCGCGGTCTGGTCGGCCAGCACGTAGGCAGCCCAGGTCGGATAGCCGAGCATGCCCGCCTTCTCCGCACGCAGTTTCATCACCTGCGACACGATCGCGGTGTTGTCGTACGCGTTGCCACGGCTGCCGCGCGTGATCGAGGCCTTGTATAGGCGCTCGCGCAACGCGCGGTTTTCCAGCTGCGCCAGCGGCGGCTGGCCGGTGGTGTTGAGCAGGGCGATCACGTACTTGCCGTCCAGCCCCTTGGCCTTGGCGGCGGCCGCCGCGGCGTCGATCTGGGCATCGGTGAGGCCGGCCAGTTCGGCGCGGCTGTCCACCACCAATGCCGAATCGTTGACCTCGGCCAGCACGTTCTGGGTGAACCTGGTGCCGAGCTTGGCGAGCTCGCCGTTGATCTGCTTCAGGTGCGCCTTGTCGGCGTCGGACAGCCTGGCGCCGGCCCGCACGAAATCGGTGTGGTAGCGCTCGATCAGGCGCACGCCCTGCGCATCCAGGCCCAGGCTGGCGCGCGCGTCGTACAGCTTCTGGATGCGCGCGAAGAGCGCCGGGTCCAGCGTGATCGCGTCGCGGTGCGCGGCCAGCTTCGGCGCGTACTCGGCCTGCAGCTTCTTCAGCGCATCGTTGTTCTCGACCCCGGACAGGCTGAAGAACACGGTCGAGGTGCGCTGCAGCACGTCGCCGGATTTCTCCAGCGCGATGATGGTGTTGTCGAAGGTCGGCGCAGCGGGGTTGGCGCTGATCACCGCCACTTCGCGCAGCTGCTCGGCCATGCCGCGGTCGAATGCGGGGGCGTAGTCGCTGTCCCTGATCCTGTCGAACGCGGGGTAGTGCAGCGGCAGCGTGCTCTCGGCGAAAAACGGATTGGCACGGACGTCGGCAGCGGCCGCGTGTGACGCGTGCGTGCCTGCGTGCTGCTTGTCCGCCGCGGTGTCGGCATAGGCCGCCATGGAACTGGTCAACGCGATCGTCATCGCCAGGGAAAGGGTGGGCTTCATCAAGGTCCGCTCGACGTGGGGGAACCCCGATCCTACCCAAAGCCT
>CALCWL010000475.1 GCA_937906285.1 uncultured Rhodanobacter sp.
CCTTGGCGTGCGGCTGGCGCTCGGGCACCTTCTCGCGGTTGAAGTGCGCCATCTGCTCCAGGAAATGCACGTCGTGCAGCAGGATCGGGCCGTTCGGGCCGATGCTCAGCGAGTTGCGGTCGCTGACGGCGGGGGCGCCGGCGCCGGTGGTGGAGCCGCCGTGGGGTTTGTTCCGGTCGTCGGACATGGGTTTCCCTCCTTCGATGAGAGCCGGCCTGGGTGACTGCATCCAGTCTGCCTCCGGACACGTAAACAAGCCATTCGGTTTTGCCGATCGCCGCGATAGGCAAGGCCGCGGCGATACGTGAACGAGCACGGTTCTCCCGGGTGGATGGAGAAGCGCGGCGATGAGGAATATCGTGTAAGGCTGTGCTCCGGTTTCTCTCCCATCCCCCAACCCCAAGGAAATGCCATGACCACCAAAGCCTACGGCGCGTACGCTGCCGACAAGCCGCTGCAAGCCCTGGACATCGAACGCCGCGCGCCCGGCCCGCGGGATGTGCAGATCGAGATCGCCTATTGCGGGGTGTGCCACTCGGACCTGCATACCGTGCGTTCCGAGTGGGGCGGCACGCGCTATCCCTGCGTGCCTGGCCACGAGATCGTCGGCCACGTCAGCGCGGTGGGCAGCGAGGTCGGCGGCTTCAAGGTCGGCGACACCGTGGGCGTGGGCTGCATGGTCGACAGCTGCCAGCATTGCGCGGCCTGCGACGAGGGGCTGGAGCAGTACTGCGAGAACGGCTTCGTCGGCACCTACAACGGCCGCACGACCGATGCGCCCGGCCATACCCTGGGCGGCTACTCGCAGCGCATCGTGGTCGACGAGAAGTTCGTGCTGAAGATTCGCCATCCCGAGGACGAGCTGGCGGCGGTCGCGCCGCTGCTGTGCGCCGGCATCACCACGTATTCCCCGTTGCGGCACTGGAAGGCCGGCCCCGGCAGCAAGGTCGGCGTGGTCGGCATCGGCGGGCTGGGCCACATGGGCGTGAAGCTGGCGCACGCCATGGGCGCGCACGTGGTGGCGTTCACCACCTCCGATAGCAAGCGCCAGGCTGCGCTGGAGCTGGGTGCGGACGAGGTGGTGGTGTCGCGCAACGCCGACGAGATGACGGCGCACGCGGGCAGCTTCGACTTCATCCTCAACACCGTCGCGGCCAGTCATGTGCTGGACGACTACACCAGCCTGCTCAAGCGCGACGGCACCATGGTGCTGGTCGGCGTGCCGGAACACCCGCATCCGTCGCCGAACATCGGCAACCTGATCTTCAAGCGCCGCGCGATCGCCGGCTCCCTGATCGGCGGCATCGCCGAGACGCAGGAGATGCTGGATTTCTGCGCCGAGCACGGCATCGTCTCGGATATCGAGATGATCCGCGCCCAGCAGATCGACGAGGCCTACGACCGCATGGTCAAAGGCGACGTGAAGTACCGCTTCGTGATCGACAACCGCTCACTGGACAGTTGATCCGCATGACCCCTCCCCTGCGATGGCAGGGGAGGGCCGGAGCGGGCCGCTCTTCGCGGCTTGCCCTGCTCAGCGCCAGTTCGCGTGTGCCTCCCAGAAGGTCACCGCACGCCGATACGCGGCGCGATCCAGCGGCACGCCCGAGCCGCCTTCTTCCACGCCCAGCGCATTGCGCAGCATGGTGATCGGCACCATCGGGATTTCTTCCGGTTCGGCGGTGTAGAGACAGCCGACCACGCCCCAGTCGGCGTCGATCGGCGAGCCTTCCTTCGCCAGTTGTTCGCGGCTGTAGAGGATCGGCAGCAGGTAGTTCGCCACCGGTGGGTCGATGCCCTCGAACCAGCGCACCAGTACCGGCAATTCCTCGGTGCTGCGCGCCTCGTAGGCCGAGCGCAGCAGATGGCGGTTGGCTTCGGTGATCGGCGTGGCGGTGCAGCGCGTGGAAGTCCAGTTGCGGTGCACGTGCAGCTTGCAGAACGGCGCGTAGCCGTCGAGCACCTTCAGCGGCGTCTCGTTGTTGAGGCGCTGCTCGAAATCGTCGGCGCTGCAATCCTGGATGGCGCTGGGTCGCTTGTCGCGGGGGAACAGGCGGGTGCGGGCGAAAGGAGTGAGGACGATGGACATGAGGCCGGGATTCTGGATGGAGGATTCGGGTCAGGCCACGAACTGCAACCGCGCCAGCTCGGCGTACAGGCCGCCTTCGGCCAGCAGGCTTTCGTGCGTGCCTTGCGCCACGATGCGGCCGCCGTCGAGCACCACGATGCGATCGGCGCGCTGCACGGTGGCGAGGCGATGGGCGATGACCAGGGTGGTGCGGCCCTGTTCCAGCCGCGCCAGCGCCTGCTGGATGGCGGCTTCGGATTGCGCGTCCAGCGCCGAGGTGGCTTCATCCAGCAGCAGCAGCGGTGCGTCGCGCAGGATCGCGCGGGCGATCGCGATGCGCTGGCGCTGGCCGCCGGAGAGGCGCACGCCGCGTTCGCCCATCTCGGCCTGGTAGCCGTCGTGCAGGGCGCTGATGAAGTCGTGCGCCTCGGCGGCGCGGGCCGCCTCGCGCACTTCCTCGTCGCTGGCGCCATCGCGGCCGAAGCGGATGTTGTCGGCGGCGCTGCCGCTGAAGATCACGGTCTCCTGCGGCACCAGCGCGATCGCGCCGCGCAGGTCGTCCAGCGTCACCGCGCGCAGGTCGACGCCGTCGATGGAAATGCGGCCGCTCTGCGGATCGTAGAAACGCAGCAGCAGCGAGAACACCGTGCTCTTGCCGGCGCCGGAGGGGCCGACCAGGGCGACGGTTTCGCCGGGGCGCACGTCCAGCGTGAAGTCGTGCAGCGCGGGAGCGTCGGGGCGGCTCGGGTAGTGGAAGCTGACGCCGTCGAAACGCAGTGCGCCGCTGATCGACCGCGGCAGGGCGAGCGGCTGCGCCGGCGCGACGATTTCGGGACGCTCGGCGAGCAGTTCGCCCAGACGTTCCATCGCGCCGGCCGCGCGCAGCACGTCGCCCCACACCTCGGAGAGCCCGGCCACCGAGCCGGCGGCGAACACCGCGTACAGCACGAACTGGCCCAGCACGCCGGGGTCCAGCGTGCCGGTCAGCACATGCTGCGCACCGGCCCACAGCACCAGGGTGATCGCGCCGAACACCAGCACGATCACTGCCATGGTCAGCAGCGCGCGCATGCCGATGCGCCGGCGCGCGGTGGCCAGCGCGCGCAGGATCGCGTGGCTGTAGCGAGTGCTTTCGATGTTCTCGCGCGCGTACGCCTTCACCGCGGTGGAGGCGTTGAGGGTTTCGTTGGCGATCGCCGCGGCGTCGGCCAGGCGATCCTGGCTGGCGCGCGAAAGCTTCTGCACGCGACGGCCGAAGACCAGGATCGGCAGCATCACGGCGGGGATCACCAGCGCAGTGAGCCCGGCCAGCGAGGGCGCCGTCCATACCATCATGGCGCTGGCACCGACCAGCATGACCACGCTGCGCAACGCCACCGACACGCCCGAGCCGATCAACGCCTGCACCACCTCGGTGTCGGCGCTGAGCCGCGACAGCAGTTCGCCGACGCGGCTGCGTTCGAAGAAAGCCACGTCCAGCCGGATCACCTGCGCGTACAGCGTCTGCCGCAACGAGGCCAGTGCGCGCTCGCCCAGCAGGGTGATGCAGAAGTAGCGCGCCGCGGTGGCCACGGCGAGAACCAGTGCCACGCCGAACAGGGCGATGAAAGTCTCGTTGATCGCCGCCTGGCTGGCATGGCCGAAACCCTTGTCGATGATGTGCCGGAACGCCAGCGGCAAGGTCAGCGAGGCGCCCGAGGACAGCCCCAGGAACACCAGCCAGCCGATCGCGAGCGCGCGGTGCGGTTTCAGGAACGGCCACAATCCGCGCAGGGCGCCGAGGCGGCGGGACGGGCGGGGCGTGTCGGTGGCGGCGTCGCTCATGGATACTCGCAGGATGTCCGTAGGGATGCGCACGGCGGCACGCAGCC
>CALCWL010000476.1 GCA_937906285.1 uncultured Rhodanobacter sp.
CGCCCAGGCCCCACATCGGCGAGCGGCGCGCCTCGGCGCGCCGCTTCAGTCCCTCCAGGCGCAGCTCGAACTGCGCCACGCTGTCGGTGCGCCCGCCGATCAGACGGTCGTCGGCCTGGCTCACACTCTGTTCGTCGTCGAGCTGGCCTTCGTGCAGCTCGCGGCCCTCGCCCCGGTAGATCAGCAGCTCGTCCTTGATCTCGACGCGTTCGACCAGAAACGCGATGCCCTTGCCGGCGACGCGCTGGCCGGCGCGGAACTCGGCGCGCAGCAGCGGCGCCGAGTCGATCGCGTACGGGCGCAGCACGCCGGCCTTGGCAAACAGCACCTGCACGCCGCGTCCTTCGACGCGCAACACGGTGCCGAGGCCCAGCTCGGGTTCGGCGGAGGAGATCCAGCGTTGACCAGGTACGAACATCGTGCAGCCATCGGCGTCGAGGGTCGACGATTATCCGCCGTGCGCGGCGCCGAGGGAACCGCTGCCGCGGTCAGGTGGCGGACCACTGGCGCAGCAGGTTGTGATAGACGCCGGTCAGTTGCAGCACGGCGGCGTGGTCGGCGCCGGTGCGGGTCAGCGCCTGGATCGAGGCGTCCAGCTCGAACAGCAGCCGGCGCTGGCCGTCGTCGCGCACCAGGCTTTGCACCCAGAAGAATGACGCCATCCGGGCGCCACGGGTGACCGGTGCCACACGATGCAGGCTGCTGGACGGATAGACGATGAGGTCGCCGGCGGGCAATTTCACCTCGTGCTCGCCGTAGGTGTCGCTGACGATCAGCTCGCCGCCGTCGTACTCGTCGGGCTCGCCGAGGAACAGCGTGCACGAGACGTCGCTGCGCAACTGTCCGCCGCCGTCAGGCAGGGCCATCACCGCGCCGTCGACGTGGAAGCCGTACTGGCCGCCATCGGCATAGCGGTTGAAGCGTGGCGGCAGGATGCGCAGCGGCAGCGTGGCCGCGTGGAACAGCGGCTGCGCGGCCAGCGCCGTCAGCACGGTTTCGCCCAGTTGCCGGCGCAGCGGCGAGGCGTCAGGCAGTTGCTGGTTGCGTTTGACCCGCGCGCCCTGCGTGCCCACCGTTTCGCGGCCGTCGACCCACGGCGCCGCGTCGAGCGACTCGCGCATTTGCCTGATTTGTTCTGCGCTCAGTACGCCTGGAATGTGCAGCAGCATGGGTCACCCGCGGGAAGTGGTCGGCAGGTCAGAAGCGCAACTGCACGGTGAGCATGGCCGAGCGTGGCATGGCCGGCGTGTAGCGGTAGCCGCTCTTGTTGATCGCCGCGACGTAGTGTTCGTCGAAGACATTGTTGACATTGAGCTGCAGGTCGACGTGCGCGTTCACCTCGATGCTGGCCATCGCGTCGAACACCCAGTAACCACGGGTGAAGGCCGGCGTGCCGACCGCACCGTCGCTGCCGCGCTTCATCCCGCCGGTGTGGCGCGCGCCGCCGCCGAGGGTGAGGTTGAACGGCAGCCGATATGTGGACCACATGGTGAACGCGCTGGTCGGCGTGTACGGCAGGTCGGCGGAGCCGTCGCTGGTCACGGCCTTGCCGCGGATGACTTTCGCGTCCATGCGGGTATAGCCGGCGCTCACCGCCCAGCGCTCGGTGATCCTGCCGACTGCGCCGATCTCCACGCCTTGCACGCGCTTCCTGCCGATCTGGTAGTACAGGCCGTCGGTCGGATCCTGCACCAGGTCGTTGCTGACCGTGGTGCGGTACAGCGCGCCGGTCAGCAGCAGCTTGTCGCCCAGCACGCTCCACTTGCTGCCCAGCTCGACGGTGCGCGCGCGTTGGGGGTCGAGGTCGGGGTTGTCGGCACTGTTCGAGGCGTTGCTGAGGGTGAGTGTGTTGCCGCCCGGCGGTTCCTGCGACATGGCGAAGTTGGCGTAGATGCTGCCGGCGGCGACCGGCTTGAACAGCACGCCGAGCTTGTAGTTGGGCAGGTTGCCGGAGAGGCGCGCGTCCACGCTGGGCAGCACCGTGCCCACCGGTTGATTGCCGCAGGCCGGGCCGCGCCGGCCGCCGCAGACGTCGGTGCTGACGAAGCGGGTGCGGTAATGATCCAGCCGTGCGCCGGCGTTGAGTTGCCAGCGCTCGCCGAACTTGAGCGTGTCGAACAGATAGGCCGCGACGGTATCGGTCTGGCCATGGCCGTGAGCGCCGTTGCGGGCGTAGGCCAGGCCGCCCTGGTCCGGATCGGGCCGGTACAGGTTTGCCGCGGGCCAGGTGCTGCCCGCGAGCGGAGCGATACCTTCGGTCGAGGCCTGCTCGCGGCTCAGCTCGACGCCGGCGCTGAGGTCGTGGCCGACCGCACCAGTGTCGAAGCTCGCGGTGAGATTGGTCTGATTGGTGAGGATGCGGTTGGTCTGGTGTTTGAAGGTCGGGTTGCTGCGCGCCACCGTCCAGGTCGAGGGGTCATCCGGGTCCGGCGTCGACAGGTGCGCCGCGGTGGCCGTGAACGAGGTGAGCAGGTAATCCTGGCGCGTGCGACCCCAGCGCAAGGTGTCGTGCACGGCGAGGCGGTCGGAGAAATCGTGTTCGACGATCGCGGTGAACATGTCGACCTGCACGTCGTCGTGGTCCTGCCGGGTGCCGTAGAAGTTGTGCGGGTCGACCGCAGCGGCGTCGGACAGGAACGGCCGCGTCGGATCGGGACTGGCGTAGCCGGGCAGGCCGATGGTGGAGACGCCGCCATCGGGCACGTTGTCGTGCTTCACGTGCAGGTAGTCGAGATAGACCCGGGTGGCGCTGCCCAGGCCGAAGCCCAGCGACGGCGCCACGCCCCAGCGGTCGTTCTGCACCCGGTCGCGTCCCGGCACCCCGCTGTCCTGGCCCATCACGTTGAGGCGGAAGGCAGCGTCTTCGCCGATCGCCTGGTTCCAGTCCGCGGTGGCGCGTCGCTGGCTGGCGCTGCCGTAAGCCAGCGAGCCGGAGATGGCGTTGTCCAGCTGCGGACGCTTGCTGACCATGTTGATCGCGCCGGTCGGCGCGGTGCGGCCGTACTCGGTGCCGTCCGGACCCTTGGTGACTTCGATCTGCTCGATGTTGAACACGTCGCGCGAGATCGAGCCCAGGTCACGCACGCCGTCGACGAAGATGCTGCCGGAGCTGTCGAAGCCGCGCATGTACATCGTGTCGCCGGTGCTGGTGGCGCCGTTTTCGCCGGCATAGAAGGTGCCCACGCCGGAGCTGTTGCGCAGCGCCTCGGAAAGCGTGGTGGCGCCTTGCTGCTGGATCAGGTCGCGGCTGATGACGCTGATGGTCTGGGTGGTGTCCAGCAGCGGCTGGGTGAACTTGTGCGACGAGAGCTCGTCGACGCGGTAGTCGACGCCGGCGCTGCCGTGCACCTGCACGCGCGGCAGGTTGCGCGCCTGCGCGATCAGCGGGGCATCGGCGGCAGCCGCGTCGGCGGGCGTGGCGGCATGCGCGGGTGCAAGAGTCAGGCTGCCGAGCAGGGCGGTGGTCAGCAGTCCGGGCGTCATCGCGGGGAAGGCGCGGCGAACGGGATGTTTCCTGCTCTTGATCGGGCTCATGCGGGCTCCTGTGCGTCGTGTGAAATCCGGCCGGTCCCCGCCTCGCAAGCGACAGCCATCGCCGTCGATCGAATGGAGTGACGGCGTTGGCCGCGAAGGCGCACACGATATTGCCAATGAGAATGATTTGCAATAACTACACGAAGCAACCATACCCCGCACGCGGGCGGCGGACACCGCATGGCAGGAGGCCCCGCAGCAACCTGCGGGGCCTCCTGTTCCAGCTTGCCGGTGTCTCAGTCGCGACGGCGAGGCATTGCGCCTGCCATCGCAGCGGCGGTTACCAGATCTTCACCTGCTTGTCGGCCGGGCGGACCATCGCATCGCCCGCCTTGCACTGGAACGCCTGCGCGAACGCCGGCATGTTGGATGGCGCACCGATCGCGCGGAACTTCATCGGCGAGTGCGGATCGGCGTTGAGGTAGACCATCTGCGCCTTGTCGCGGATGCTGCCACGCCACACGCGCGCCCAGTTGAGGAAGAAGCGCTGATCCTCGGTGTAGCCGTCGATCTTCTGTGTGGCTTCGGCCGGATGATTCTTCAGCGCGGTTTGCAGCGCGTCGTAGGCGATGTTGAGGCCACCCAGGTCGGCGATGTTCTCGCCCAGGGTCAGCTTGCCGTTGACGTGCAGGTCCGGATGGTCGGGCAGGGGCGCGTAGTTGTCGAACTGGTCGACCAGCTTCTGCGCGCGCTCGTCGAACTGCTTCTTGTCGGCGTCCGTCCACCAGTTGTCCAGGTTGCCGCTGCCGTCGAACTGGCTGCCCTGGTCGTCGAAGCCGTGGCTGGCCTCGTGACCGATCACCGCGCCGATGCCGCCGTAGTTGATCGCGTCGTCGCCCTTGGCATAGAAGAACGGCGGTTGCAGGATCGCGGCGGGGAAGTTGATCGTGTTGTCGGTGGGGTTGTAGTACGCGTTGACCGTCTGCGGCGTCATGAACCATTCCTGGCGATCGGTCGGCTGGCCGATCTTGGCGATGTCGTAGTCGTGGTCGAACTGCTGCGCTGCCTCCATGTTGGCGAAGTAGTTGTCCGCCGTGATCTTCAGGCCGTCCCAGCTGCGCCACTTGTCGGGATAGCCGATCTTGGGCAGGAAGGTTTCCCACTTGGCGATCGCCTTGGCCTTGGTTTCGTCGCTCATCCAGTCGAGGTTCTGGATGCGCGCCTTCAGCGCGTTGCGGATGTTGGTGACCAGTTCCTCGGCGCGCGCCTTGGCTTCGGGCGGGAAATACTTGGCCACGTACAACTGGCCCAGCGCCTGCCCCATGGCGTCGTTGACCGCGCTCAGCGAGCGCTTCCACTGCGGCTTCTGCTCGGGCTGGCCGCGCAGGGTCTTGTCGTAGAAATCGAAACGGGCATCGACGAACGGCTCGGACAACACGTCGGCCGCGCCGGAGATCGTGTGGGCGGTCAAATAGGCCTTCCACTCGGCCAGCGGTGCGCTGGCCAGCAGCTTGTCCATCTCGGCGAAGAACTTCGGCTGCGACAGCGAGAAGCCCTTGTCGATGGTCACGCCCTGCGCCTTGAAGAAGTCGTTCCAGTCGAAGTGCGGGGTGACCTTGTTCGCCTCGGCCACGGTGACGAAGTGGTACTGGTTCTCCGGCTTGCGCATTTCGACCCGCGGGATGGAGTGCCTGGCCAGCTCGGTCTCGAACTTCATGGCCAGGTCAGCCTGGTTGGCCGCTTCCTTGGCCGGCGTGCCGGTGAGCTCGAACAGCTTGGCCAGGTATTTCACGTACGCGGCGCGCACGTCCTTGTACTTGGCGTCGGTGTAGTAGTCCGGCGTGGGCAGGCCCAGGCCGCCCTGCACCGCGTAGGCGATCTGCATCTTCGCGTTCTTGTAATCCGCGCGCGCGCCGAAGCGGAACACTGCGCTGTCGCCCTTGGCGAAGGACTGGTTGAGCCAGGCGGGAATATCCTTGTTCGACTTCAGCGCGTCGATCCTGGCGAGATAGGGCTTGAGCGGCTCGAAGCCGGCCTTGTTGCGCGCGTCCATGTTCATGCTGGAGCGGTACAGCCAGCCGATCTTCTGCTCGATCGAACCGGG
>CALCWL010000477.1 GCA_937906285.1 uncultured Rhodanobacter sp.
GCGACCGCGGCTTCACCCTGTTCTACATGGGCATCAACGCCGGCGCGCTGATCGCCCCGATCCTCACCAGCGTCCTCGCCAACAAGGTGTTTGGCACGCCCGGCCACCACAACTACCACGTGGTGTTCGCCGCTTCCGGCGTGGGCATGCTGATCAGCCTGGTGTGGTTCTGGTTCGGCCGGCGCCAGCTCGGCCCGATCGGCCGGCCCTCGCCGGAGATGGCCAACCCGATGCGCGTGGTGTACGTGGCGATCGGCGTGCTGGTGGCGATCCCGCTGGTGTACCTGCTGATGGATCGCGCCGGCGCGGTGGTGCTGCAGTGGCTGCTTACCGCGCTGTTCCTGGGCGTGGGCGTGATGCTGGTGATCGAGGCGATCCGCACCGGACGCGTGCAGATCCAGCGGGTGATCGCGATGCTGATCATCTTCACCTTCAACGTGCTGTTCTGGATGTTCTTCGAGCAGGCCGGCAGCTCGTTCAACTTCCTGGCCCAGCACATCGTCGACCGCGACCTGGGCGGCTGGATGTTCCCGATCGGCTGGTTCCAGTCGGTCAACCCCGTGGCGATCGTGCTGCTGGCGCCGCTGATCGCGCTGGCCTGGGGCTGGCTGGACAAGCGGCGCATCGAGCCCTCGATCCCGCGCAAGTTCGGCCTGGGCCTGATCGGCAACGCGCTGGGTTTCGCGGTGCTCATGTATGCGCTGTCCAGCCTGGTCGGCGACAACGGCATGATCCCGCTGTGGACGCTGGTGCTGTGCTACGTGCTGCAGACCGCCGGCGAGCTGTGCCTGTCGCCGATCGGCCTGTCGATGGTGACCAAGCTGGCGCCGGTGCGGCTGGTCGGGCTGGGCATGGGCGGCTGGTTCCTGTCCACCGCGATCGGCAACAACCTGGCCGGCCTGTTCGCCGCCCACGTCAGCGGCGACACCGGCATGACGGTGGACTCGGCGTTGTCCGGCTACACCTCCGGCTTCTGGATCCTGCTCGGTGGTGGCGTGCTGCTGTTCCTGATCGCGCCGTTGATCAACAAGCTGATGCATGGGGTGCGCTGAGGGCCGGGAATAGGGAGTAGGGAATGGGGAATAGGCAAAGCGACAGCGTCGCGCCGCTCTTCCGATTCCCTATTCCCCATTCCCTATTCCCCGCTTCCCAGCCATTGACGCCATGCCAGGCGCCCGGTTACATCTGGCCGCTTGCGGCAGCCTCACGCATGCCGATGAAGGACTTGCATGAGCCAGACCTGCAGCGCCGACGTCGTCTCGACACCCGATTACCCGCAACTGCTCGGCCATCCGCGTCCGCTGTGGATGCTGTTCATGACCGAGTTCTGGGAGCGCTTCGCGTTCTACAGCGTGAGCTGGGCGCTGGCGCTGTACATCGTGGCCGAGTTCTACCACGGCGACAGCTCGGGCCAGGCCTGGGCCAGCGCGATCTTCGGTTCGTACACCGCGCTGATCTACGGCACCGGCATCTTCGGTGGCTGGGTGGCGGACAAGCTGATCGGCTACCAGCGCACGATCCTGCTCGGTGCGGCGGTGATGGCGGCGGGACTGTTCGTGCTGGCGCTGCCCGATCGCGTCATGTTGCTGCTCGGACTGGCGCTGGTGATCGTCGGTGACGGCCTGTTCAAGCCGAATATTTCCTCGATGGTGGGCCAGCTCTACGGCCGCGACGATCCGCGCCGCGACCGCGGCTTCACCCTGTTCTACATGGGCATCAAC
>CALCWL010000478.1 GCA_937906285.1 uncultured Rhodanobacter sp.
CCAGCTCTTGGCGTAGACCACGTCGGCGCCGCTGTAGGCTTCCTCGATGTCGTGACTGACCTTCAGCGAGCCGCCGTTGGCTTCGGCGTTCAGACGGCCAAACGCCATGTAGCGCTCGTCCAGCACGTAGTCCGGCGTGGGGCACAGCAAGGTCACGTCCATGCCCATCTTGGTGGCGATCAGCAGCGCCGAGTTGGCCACCGCTGTGTTCAAGGGCTTCGGGTGATACGTCCAGGTAAGCACGTATTTCCTGTTCTGCAGGTTGCCCAGGTGCTCCTTCAGCGCCAGCGCGTGGGCCAGCTCCTGGCAGGGGTGGGTAATCGTCTCCATGTTAATCACCGGCACCGTGGCGTACTGCGCGAACGCCTTGATCACCTTGTCCTGGCGATCCACCGACCAGTCCTGGAATTTCGGGAAAGCGCGCACCGCGATCAGGTCGACGTAGCGGCTGAGCACGCGCGCCACCTCGGCGATGTGCTCCTCGGCGTCGCCGTCCATCACGCTGCCCACCTCGAACTCGATCGGCCATGCGTCCTTCCCCGGCGCCAGCACGATGGCGTGGCCGCCCAGCTGGAACGCGCCCAGCTCGAAGCTGGTGCGGGTGCGCATCGAGGGGTTGAAGAACATCAGCGCGATGGACCTGCCGGCCAGCTGCTGGCTGCGCGGCGAACGCTTGAAGGCAGCGGCCTGCTCCAGCAGCGCGTCGATCTCGGCGCGGCTGTAATCCTGGGTGGTGATGAAGTGCCTGACGGTCATGCAGAACTCCCATTCCAAAACACAAAAAACCCGGCGCAAGGGCCGGGTTTGTCGTCGATGCACAAGAAACGCGTGCGACTGCCTACCCGGCCGGATGTCGGTTCATCGGTCGGCGCGCACGCGACGTCATGCCAGCGGCCGCGCGGGCGCTGGTGAGTACGGTGGCGGTATAGACGGCTGAAGACATGTGACGTTCCGGGCAACTGGCGGACATCATGGCGAGAATTTCGCTGCCATGCAACAAAAATCTGCACCGGGTCGATGCCATTCCGGCAAGTGTGGCATCAAAAAACCGCCGCCCGTGAGGGCGGCGCGATGGAGGCGAGCGGGAAGCCGGAATCAATCCACCGGGGTGACGGAAATCCGCACGCGCAGGCGCTCGCCCGGGTCGTAGTCCAGCCGCGACATGTAGACCTCGCCGCGATAGCGGTACTCCACGTCGTAGCCGATGATCCGGCGCTGCTCGCTGACCGTGTTCACTTCGCGGCACTGGGTCTGCGTGGTCTCGTAATCGCGACCACGCGTGCTGCGGTTGCCGATCGCGCCACCGGCCACGGCACCGGCGACCGTCGCTGCCTTGCGCCCGTCGCCCTTGCCCACGGTGTTGCCCAGCACGCCGCCGATCACCGCGCCCAGCACCGTGCCGGCGGTGCTGTTGCCGCCCTCGTGGCGCACGACTTGCTGGTCGTAGCATTCCTGCCGCGGCACGTTGGTGCGCGTCACGCCGTGCACCGGATCGGCGCGCAGCACGTCGGCCCAGCCGTAGTGGGCATTGCCGTCATCGTTGGGGTAAGGCGCGTTCTGCGCGTGCACGCCGGCAGCCATCATGGCCAGCGCCAACGCGGAAACCCATAACTTGACCATGACCTGCTCCCGTGATGCACGTTCCGCGCCACGCGCGGACTGGCAGCATTGCAACAAATTCACTCTGAATACACGCTTAGGCCGGACCGGTCCGTTCAGCCGTGGCGACCGTGTGCGCAGAGCCGGCGGAATCACGCATCGCCGTGCCCGGCCAGGCACGGGCGAAGCGCGAGGCGCGGTCGGCATCGTCGCTTGTTAAGATGCGCAACCTGCCCCCGCCTGACCGCTGACTCCCTTCGCGGATGTGACCGATGCCGATTTCGCTCTACAACAGCCTGACGCGCCGCACCGAACCGTTTGTTCCGCTCGATCCCGCCCGCGTCACCATGTATCTGTGCGGGCCGACGGTCTACAACTACGTGCACATCGGCAATGCTCGCGGTCCGGTAGTGTTCGACGTGCTGGCACGGCTGCTGCGGCGGCACTACCCGCAGGTGGTTTACGCGCGCAACATCACCGACGTCGAGGACAAGATCAATGCCGCGGCGCTTGCCGAAGGCGTGCCGATCTCGAGCATCACCGAGCGCTACGCGCGCGCCTACCGCGAGGACATGGCCGGCCTGGGCATCGCGCCGCCGGACCTCGAACCGCACGCCACCGCACACATCGGCGCGATCATCGCGATGAACGAGGCACTCATCGCCGACGGCCACGCCTACGCCGCCGAAGGCCACGTGCTGTTCGACGTGGCCTCGTACCCCGACTACGGCGCGCTGTCCGGTCGCGACACCGAGGAATTGATCGCCGGGGCCCGCGTGGAGGTTGCGCCGTACAAGAAGAACCCCGCCGACTTCGTGCTGTGGAAACCTTCCACGCCCGAACTGCCCGGCTGGGACAGTCCGTGGGGCCGCGGCCGTCCCGGCTGGCACATCGAGTGCTCGGCGATGTGCGCCGCGCAACTGGGCGAGACGATCGACATCCACGCCGGTGGCGTCGACCTGCTGTTCCCGCATCACGAGAACGAGATCGCGCAATCCACCTGCGCGCACGGCGGCAAGACCTTCGCGCGCTGGTGGATGCACAACGGCATGCTCACCTTCGACGGCCGCAAGATGTCCAAGTCGCTGGGCAACGTGCTGCTGGTGCATGAGTTGCTGAAGCTCCACCCGCCGGAGGCGCTGCGCCTGCGTCTGCTCAGCGGCCACTACCGCCAGCCGCTGGACTGGTCCGATGGCGCCATCCAGCAGTCGGTCAGCACGCTGGACGGCTGGTACCGGGTGCTGCGCGATCTCGCCGACGTGGCGGTCGACGCGGCGCGGCTGCCCGTGCCGGCCGCCGTCGAAGCGGCGCTGTGCGATGACCTCAACACGCCGCTGGCGCTGGCTGAACTGGCCGTGCTGGCCGACGCCGCACGCCAGCAGGGCACGTCCGCGGCCAAGGCAACGCTGCTCGGCGGCGGCGCGCTGCTCGGGCTGCTGCAACAGGACCCGGAAGCCTGGTTCAAACGCTCCGGTGCCGCGCAGGTGGATGCCGCGCAAGTGGAGGCCTTGCTGGAAGCGCGTCGCGCCGCCCGCGGTGCCCGCGATTTCGCCCGCGCCGACGCGATCCGCGACGAGCTGGCCGCGATGGGCGTAATCATCGAGGACGGTGCGCAGGGCACGCGATGGAGCATCGCCAAGGCCTGACGGCCATGCCGGAGCGGATTTCATTTCCCGCCCTGCTCCGCGCGATAATGGGCGCATGAATATCGCCGCCAGCAGCACCGACCAGGCCCAGCGGGAAATTGCCGAAGAGTTCGCCTTTCTCGGCGACTGGAGCGAGCGCTACCAGTACCTGATCGACCTCGGCCGGCAATTGCCGCCGTTCCCCGAGGAGTGCAAGACCGAAGCCTGGCGCGTGCACGGCTGCCAGTCGATGGTGTGGCTGGTGCCCGGCGGCGATGCGTCGCGCATGCACTTCGAAGCCACCAGCGATTCGGCCATCGTCTCGGGCCTGATCGCACTGGTGCTGCGCGTCTACTCCGACCGCCCGGCCGCGGAGATCGTGTCTACCGAACC
>CALCWL010000479.1 GCA_937906285.1 uncultured Rhodanobacter sp.
CTCAGCCGGTGTTCTGCAGCCCCTGCGCAACACCATTGACGCAGGCGACCAGGGCCTGCAGCAGCGCGTCGTCCTCGCAGCCGCTCTCGCGCCAGCGCCGCAGCAGGTCGACCTGCAGCAGGCTCATCGGGTCCACGTACGGATTGCGCAGGCGGATCGAGGCGGCCAGCCGCGGGGCGTCCTGCAGCAGGTTGCGGTGCCCGTTCAATTGCAGCAGCGCGCGCCGGGTGCGTTCGAACTCGCCGCGAACCAGGCCGAACATCTCCTCGTGCAACGTTCCGGACAGGCGCGAGAACGCCTCGGCGATGGCGAGGTCGCACTTGGCCAGCACCATTTCCACGTCGTCCAGCATGTTGCTGAAGAACGGCCAGGCGCTGGCCATCCCGGCCATCGCCTGCTCGCCGAACTCGTGCATGCCGCGCTCGAGCGCGCTGCCCAGGCCATACCAGCCGGGCAGGATCGAGCGGCACTGGGTCCAGGCGAACACCCACGGGATCGCGCGCAGGTCCTGCACGCCCTGCATGCTGCGCCGGCTGGCCGGGCGCGAGCCGAGGGTCATGCGCTCGATCACGTCGATCGGGGTGGCGCTGCGGAAGTACTCCACGAAGTGCGCATGCTCGACGAAGGCGCGATAGGTCTCGCGGCTGGCCGCCGACAGCACGTTCATGCGTTCGCGCCACTGCTCCTCGCGCGGGTCGTCGGCACGCGGACGCAGCGAGGCGCGCAGCACGGCGCCGACGGTCTGCTCCAGGTTGCGCAGCGCCAGCGCGCGGATGCCGTACTTGCGGTGGATCACCTCGCCCTGCTCGGTCACCCGCAGCACGCCGGCCACCGATCCGCGCGGCGAGGACATCAGCGCCGGCGCGATGCGCACGCCGCCGCGACTGGCCGAGCCGCCGCGGCCGTGGAAGAACGCCAGCTGGATGCCGGCGCCGCGCGCCACCTCCAGCAACTCCACCTGCGCGCGCTGCAAACCCCAGCGCGAGGCCAGCGTGCCGCCGTCCTTGCCGCTGTCCGAATAACCGAGCATCACCCACTGCTGGTCGTTGCGCGCGGCCAGATGGCGGCGATAGACCGGGTCGTCGAGCAGCGCCTGCAAGGTGGCCGGCGCGTTCTTCAGGTCGTCCACCGTCTCGAACAACGGGGCGATGTTGAGCGGCACGTTGTCGTCCTGCACCAGGCCGCCGTAGCGCGCCAGCGCCAGCACCGCCAGCACGTCGGCCGCGCTGCGCGCCATGCTGATGACGTACAGCCCCACCGCCTCGCTGCCGTAACGCCGGCGCGTGTCGCCCAGGGTGGCGAACACGTCGTACAGCGCGGTGACCACCTCGGCATGGCTGATCGCGAAGCGTGCATCGCCGCTGGCGTAATCGCGCAATTGCAGTGTTCGCTCGGCGGCCGGCCGCGCGGCCCAGCCCTTGTCGTCGAGCAGCGCGGCCAGCGCGTCGTCGTGCACGCGCGAATCCTGGCGCACGTCGAGCCGCGCCAGGTGCAGGCCGAAGGTGCGCACGCGCTGGACCAGCCGCTGCACCGCGTAGGCGCCGGCATGCAGGCCGCGGTGGGCGATCAGGCTGTCGGCGATCAGCTGCAGGTCGCCCTGCAGTTCGGCCGAGGAGGCGTAGCCGTCGGCATCGTCGTCGCGCAGGCTGGCCTCCAGCCGCGCGCCGATCAGGGTGAGCAGGCAGCGATAAGGCATGTCGGCGTGGCGCGGGCGGATGCGACCGGCCGCTTGCGGGAAGCGCTCGCGATAGTCGGCCAGCCGCTGACGCAACGCGGGCGCCACCTGCACCCGGCTGTCGGTCTGGCTGAGCAGGCGCGCGAGCGCGGCCACGTCGGAGAGATAGTGCTCGATCACGTGCGCGCGCTGGGTGGCGAGGCTGGCGGCGATGGTGTCGGCGCCGACATTCGGGTTGCCGTCCATGTCGCCGCCGACCCAGGTGGCGAAGCCCAGCAACCGCGGCAGTTCCACCGCCACGCCATAGACCGTCTGCAGGGCCTCGGCCAGCGCCTCGTACAGCGCCGGCACCACCCGGTACAGCGGGTTGGCCAGGTAGAAGCCGACATGGTGGTGTTCGTCCTGCACCGTGGGCCGGATCGGCGAGGCCTCGGCGGTCTGCCACCCGGCCGACAGGGCCATGTAGATGCGCTCGTCGTCCGCGGCACGCTCCTGCGGCGTGCGCGTGGGGTCGAACCCGTCGACCAGCGAGCGCACGATCGCCTGCTCCTTCTCCAGCAGCGAGCGGCGCACGGCCTCGGTGGGATGGGCGGTGAACACCGGCTCGATCCACAGCCGATCGAGCCAGCCCAGCAACTCGGCCGCGTCCACGCCCTGCGCCTGCAACCGGCCCAGCGCGTCGAGCAGCGATTCGGGCTGCACCTGGTCGCTTTCGCGCTGGTAGTCGCGGCGACGGCGGATGCGGTGCACCCGCTCGGCGGTGTTGACCGCGTGAAAATAGGTCGCAAACGCCCGCGCCAGCGCCTCGGCACGGTCGGGCTCCAGGCCGGCCAGCGAACGCGCCAGCTCGACGGTGGAGGCGCCCTCGGCGCGCCGCCGGATCGCTGCGATGCGCACCTGCTCGACCCGCTCGAAGAACGCCTCGCCGCCCTGCTCGGCCAGCATCCGGCCGACCATCGCACCCAGCCGGCCCACGTCCTCGCGCAGCGGGCCGTCGTGCGGCAGGAATTCGGGCTCGCGATCTGTTTCCACGCTGTGCTCCACGTTGCGGCCAAGCGCCCAGCCTACCGAATCGACGCAGCCGCGGCACCACGCCGGCGGGCATAAGCTTATGTCTGCCGCTACAATGGCATGCTGCACTGCCCGCCGAGGGGCGCTGCGACCGTTGGCGTGAAGGCAGATCCATCTGCAGCCCCACGCATCGGCCAGGCTCGGCGTGGCACGTTCCACAACGGCGCTCTGTGCTTTACGCGGGTCCCTTCGCGAAGCAAGGCCGGCCATCCATGGCCGGACTCTTCACAAGAGCCTCGCACCAACCGGAGATATTGATGAACGCCGCACTGAAAGAAACCGCCACCGACTACAAGATCCGCGACATCTCGCTGGCCGACTTCGGCCGCAAGGAGCTGGACATCGCCGAGCACGAGATGCCCGGCCTGATGTCGATCCGCAAGAAGCACGCCGCCACGTTGCCGCTCAAGGGCGTGCGCGTCACCGGCTCGCTGCACATGACGATCCAGACCGCGAGACGCTGGAGGAATACTGGGACTGCACGCTGGACGCGCTGTCCTTCCCCGACGGCAAGGGCGGCTTCCTCGGCCCGCAGTTGGTGGTGGACGACGGCGGCGACGTGACGCTGCTGATCCACAAGGGCTACGAGCTGGAGAACGGCTCGAACTGGGTCAACGAGAAGGCCTCCTCGCACGAGGAGCAGGTGATCAAGAACCTGCTCAAGCGCGTGCACACCGAGCGCCCGGGCTACTGGCACACCGTGGTCAAGGACTGGAAGGGCGTCTCCGAGGAGACGACCACCGGCGTGCACCGCCTGTACCAGCTGGCCGAGACGAAGTCGCTGCTGGTGCCGGCGATCAACGTCAACGACTCGGTCACCAAGAGCAAGTTCGACAACCTGTACGGCTGCCGCGAGTCGCTGGCCGACGGC
>CALCWL010000480.1 GCA_937906285.1 uncultured Rhodanobacter sp.
GTTTCCCGGGTCAGGACATCGAGTGAGCATGGCGGGAGTATTCGCGGCCCCCGGCGCGGCGCTGGCGGCGTTGTTCGTGCCGTTCGAGACGGCGCGGTTGACCCGACCGGCGGATGGCCGGGTGCTGTTCTTGCGCGCACGCGCCGATGTGCGGCTGCGCGAGTGGGCGCAGCCGGGCTGGTTGTGCGAGCAGAGTTTCCTGCCGTTTGCAGGGGAGCTTTCGCGCCACGGGCTGCGCGTGGGCGAGCCGGCGGTGGACGAGCGTTTCGCGCTGGTGCTGGTGCTGCCGCCGCGCCAGCGCGACGAGGCGCGCGCGCTGTTCGCCCGGGCGCTGCAGCACGCTGCACCGGACGGCGTCGTGCTGGCGGCGATGGCCAATGCCGAGGGCGCGAAATCGGGCGAAACGGATCTGCAGAAACTCGCCGGTCCCGTGCAGCAGCTGTCCAAGCACAAGTGTCGCGTGTTCTGGGCCACGCGGGACGAAGCTGCCATCGACCCGGCGTTGCTGCAGCCATGGCTGGCGCTGGATGCGCCGCGCGAGATCGCCGGCGGCTACGTCAGCCGGCCGGGGCTGTTCGCCTGGGACCGCGTCGATCGCGCCTCGGCGCTGCTGGCCGAACATCTGCCGGCGGACCTGCACGGTCGCGTGGCGGACCTCGGTGCCGGTTACGGTTATCTCGCCTGCCAGCTGATCGCACGCTGCCCGCGGGTCGACGCGATCGACCTGTACGAGGCCGAGGCGCGCGCGCTGGAGCCGGCCCGCGTCAACCTGGCGCGGGCACAACGCGATGCTGGTCGCGAGCTGGCGGTGAACGTGCACTGGCACGACGTGACCCGCGGCTTGCCCGAACGCTACGATGCCATCGTCAGCAATCCGCCGTTCCACCAGGGCCGCGCGGACCTGCCGGAGCTGGGCCGCGCCTTCATCACCAGTGCAGCGGATGCGCTGGTACCGCATGGCCGCCTGCTGCTGGTGGCGAATCGGCACCTGCCGTACGAGGCGCACCTGGGCCAGCGCTTCGAGATCGTGCGCACGCTGGCGACGCAGGACGGCTTCAAGGTGATCGAGGCCACCGGAGTACGCGCATGAAACTGGTCAAGCTGATCGCCAACCTCGGTTACGGCAGCCGCAAGGACGTGACCCAGCTGTTCCGCAGCGGGCGCATCACCGATGCCGCTGGCGAGGTGCTCTACGCCGATGACGTGGTGCCGCTGGAGACCATCCGCGTCGACGACGAACCGCTGGATCCGCCGCCAGGCCTGGTGCTGATGTTGAACAAGCCGCTGGGCGTCACCTGTTCGCGCAAGGACCCGGGCCGCATCGTCTACGACCTGCTGCCGCCGCG
>CALCWL010000481.1 GCA_937906285.1 uncultured Rhodanobacter sp.
ACGCGCACATGCTGATCAACGACGGCGAATCGGTGCTGCAGGCCGTGGCCGCCGGGCTGGGCATCACCCAGATGCCGCGCATGCTGGCTGCCTGCATGCTGGACAAGGGCATGCTCGAGCTGGTGATGACCGACACCAACTCCACCGGCAAGCCGGTGTGGATCGTCTACCCGCAGAAGAAGCACCTCTCCGCCCGCGTGCAGGCCTTCATCGAATGGGTACGCGAACTGTTCGAGCGCACCAACCAGTGCACGGTGGCCACGCCCCGTGCGGCCAGGACCCCGATGGCGGCGCACGCCGAGGCGCACCGGGCCGAGGAGCTTGCAGCCTGAGCCGGCTCAGCGCGGACGGAACAGGGTGACGCGAGCGGCCCGTGGCGGGGTGTCGGCTGCCAGCCAGGGCTGCGCGGCGAGCACCCCCACGCAGGGGCCGTGGGCGGCGATGCGCAGCGCGCGGCGTTCCGCCTCGCGGCGCAGGGCGCCAAGCACCGTGTCGAGCACGGCGCCGCGGAACGGCGTGTACAGGTAGAACAGCGTGCCGCGGCTGACATCCGCCGCGCGCGCATCCAGGCACAGGAAGCGCGCCCGCGACAGCCGCAACGCGTCGGCGCCGGCCTGCGCGCACGCCATGTAGGCGGCTTCGCGTTCGATGCCCAAGCTGGCGGCTCCGCTGCAGATCGCCGCCAGCAGCGGCACGTGGCCCAGGCCGGAACCGAGATCGACCAGCATGTCGTTCGCGTCCAGCCGCGCCTGCGCCAGCAGGTCGAAGATATGCCGTGCCGGCGTGGGCTGGTAGGCCACCATGTCCGCCGGCAACGGGGACACGGCTGGCGACGGCGGGCGCAGTTGCAGCACGCCTTCGACCAGTTCGTCGCGCCAGTCGTAGCCGTCGCCGTCGGCATGTTCCGCTTCGTCGACGCATGCCTGCAGCAGCGCCGGCACGGCACCGTGGCGGATCGCCTCGCGTGCGTGCGCGAAGCTGGCGGCATTCAGGGCCTCGAAATCCTCGCGCAGCGCGGCGATGCGCCGTGCAGACGCATTCGGGGCGGGCGAGTCGCCCAGTTGCAGCAGTTCGATCCGGTCCAGCGCGTCGAGCCGCTCGCGCAGGGCGTCGGGTTTGCGCAATGCCGCGTCGCGTTCCAGCGCATCGAGCAGGGCGTGCAGCGACGGGGCACGCATCGGCGGGACGATCAACCCCCGGCCGGCATCAGCACCAGCAGCGCCACGCCGAAGGCGATGCGGTAGATCGCGAACGGCGTGAAGCGGTGGCCGACGATGTAACCGAGCAGCCACTTCACCGCGATGAAGGCGGTGATCGCCGAGACCACGAAACCCACGGCCAGCGCGGTCCAGTCCTCGTGGGCCGCGCCGCCGCCGTGCAGCACCTCCAGCAACTCGTAGCCGGTGGCTGCGTACATGGTGGGGATACCGACCAGGAAAGCGAACTCGGTGGCCGCCGCGCGGTTGCTGGTGCCGAACAGCATCGCCGCGAAAATCGTCGCCGCCGAACGCGAGGTACCGGGGAAGATGCCGGCGATCATCTGCGCGATGCCGACCAGGATCGCCACCCGCCAGGTGACTTCGCTGCGCTCGGGCTGGCGCGCGGCCAGCAGCTCGGCGGCGATCATCCACAGGCCGCCGATCACCAGCGCCCATGCCACCGGCGTCACCGTTTCGGGCAGCTTGAAGCCGAGCTTCACCGCGATGAAACCGAGCACGGCGGTGATCAGGAAGGCCACGATCAGCTTCAGCAGGTAGTCGCGGTTGGCCGGATCGCGCCACTGCGTCAGCAGCTGCCAGATGCGCTTCCAGTAGATCAGCGTGACCGCCAGGATCGCGCCGGCCTGGATGCCGATGTTGAACAGGTCCGAACGCGCGCCGAGCCCGAATTTCTCGGCGATCAGCAGGTGGCCGGTCGAGGAGATCGGCAGGAATTCGGTGATGCCTTCGATGATGCCGAGCAGGATGACATGGAACAGATCGATCACGGGAAGGTCCGGTGCGGTAGGCAGCGGCATAGCTTACGGGGTTGGCCCGACGCTGGCACGGCGAGGTGAAAGCGCGCCCGTGGTGCGATAGTGGCCTTCCGTCGACCCGCCCGCCTGCCCGGAGGTACGCCATGATCGAACTCGTCATTCCCCAGCGCCGCCGTGACCTCGGCAGTTTCGAGGTTGGCCGCGTGCTGCCCTACTCCCGGCGCCGCATGGTCGGGCCCTACATCTTTTTCGACCGCATGGGCCCGAAGCAGCTGGCACCGGGCTTGCCGCGCGAGGCGGACGTGCGCCCGCACCCGCACATCGGCCTGTCGACCATCACCTACCTGTTCGACGGCGAGATCACGCACCGCGACAGCCTCGGTTCGGAGCAGCCGATCCGCCCGGGCGAGGTCAACTGGATGACCGCCGGCCGCGGCATCACCCATTCGGAACGCTTCGAGAAACTGCGCGCGCAGGGCGGGCCGCTGGACGGCATCCAGGCCTGGGTGGCGTTGCCGGACGGGCGCGAGGAAATGGAACCGGGCTTCTGGCATTACGCCAGCGAGGCGTTGCCGGTCTTCGACGGCGACGGCGTCGTCGGGCGGTTGATCGCCGGGCGCCTGGCCGGGGTGCAGTCGCCGGTGCAGACCGACTCGCCGCAGTTCTACGTGCACTGGCAGTTGCGCGCCGGCGCGCGGGTGTCGCTGCCGGCCGAGTATCCCGAGCGCGCGGTCTACGTGGCCGGCGGCGAGGTGGAGGTCGACGGCGAGCGGATCGAACCGGGCAGCATGGCAGTGCTGGCACCGGGGCGGTCCGCCACCATCGCCGCGTTGGGCGATGCCGTCGTCATGGCGCTGGGCGGCGAGCCGGTGGGGCCGCGCTACATCGACTGGAACTTCGTCTCCTCCTCGCCGGAGCGGCTCGACCAGGCCCGCGCCGACTGGGCCGCCGGGCGCATGAAGCTGCCGGACCTGGACCACGACGAGTTCATCCCGCTGCCGCCGAAGCTGGGGGCGAAGCCGGAGCCGATGTCCTGAGGAAGATCGGCTCGAACCGCAGGCCGGCATGATTCCGCGCACTGGAACAGTGCAAAGCGGTCGCTTCGACGGGTGCGGATGGTGCGAATGCCGGGGCGTCCGCCACGCGGCGGTGACGTCGATGCCGTCGCGGCAACGGTTTCCACTCATGGCATGGGGCTTGCTGAGGGACTGGTGAGGCCACGCGGGTGCGTGGTCATGTCGCGAACGCATGGACGTCTGGACGTCTGGACGGCCATCTCCGCGGCGCCACCGGTTCGAGGGCGGGCGCATGAGGCGAAGCGGAATGTCAGCGGTGGTCATGCTGTGCGGCGCCATCGCCATGCCGCTGCGGGCCGGCGAAGCGCCGGCCAGCCAGTGGGTCGGCAGCGCAGGCGCGGTCAGTGACTACCTGTTCCGCGGCATCTCGCAGACCGACCGCAAGCCTGCCGTGCAGGCCGGCATCGAGTTCGATCACGCCAGCGGCTGGTACGTCAGCGGCTGGGGCAGCAACGTCAGCTGGCTGTCCGATGCATCGACTGTCGCCGCGCCGGTTTCCAGCAGCGTGGAGCTGGACATCTACGGCGGTTGGCGCGGCGGTATCGGCGGCGACTGGAGCGTCGACCTCGGCGCGTATCGCTACCAGTACCCGGGCCGCTACCCGGCAGGCACCAGTTTGCCGAACACCAGCGAGATCTACGCCGCGCTGGCCTGGAAGAGCCTGTCGCTGAAGTACGCGTACGCACTCACCACCTTGTTCGGCTATGCCGGCAGCGAGCACAGCGGTTACCTGGATCTGTCCTGGAGCCAGCCGCTGGCGCCGGGCTGGCGGCTCGACGCGCACGTCGGCCACCAGCAGGTGGCGAACGTGTCCGGCGCGTCGTACAGCGACTGGAAGCTGGGCGTGACGCGCAGCTTCGCCGGCCACTGGTCGCTGGCGCTGGGCTACTGCGGCACCCATGCGCGCCGTTCCGTCTACACCAATGCGCGCGGCCATTACCTGGGTCGCGCCACGGCCGTACTGAGCCTGGCCCGCTCGTTCTGACCGATCTTCCACCGGAGCCGTCCCATGAAAATGATCACCAGCGTGATCCGTCCGCACAAGCTCGACGAGGTCCGCGAGGCGCTGGAAGGCGTCGGCGTGTCGGGGATGACCGTGACCGAAGTGCGCGGCTTCGGCCGCCAGAAGGGTCACACCGAGCTGTATCGCGGCGCCGAGTACGTGGTGGATTTCCTGCCCAAGCTCAAGGTCGAGGCGGTGGTGCCCGACGCGCTGCTCGACACGGTGCTGGACGAGCTCCAGCGCGCCGCGCGCACCGGCAACGTCGGCGACGGCAAGGTCTTCGTCACCGACGTCGAGCAGGTAATCCGCATCCGCACCGGCGAGCTCGACGCCGATGCGCTCTGACCCGCACCGCATGAGGTTCCCCATGAGAAAGTCCAGCCTCCCTCGCGGCATCGCCACGGGCCTGCTGCTCCTCGCCGCGCCGCTGCTGCACGCCGCCACGCCCGCGCCGGTGGTCGACAAGGGCGACGTGGCGTGGATGCTCACCTCCACCCTGCTGGTGCTGCTGATGACGGTGCCGGGGCTGGCGCTGTTCTACGGCGGCCTGGTGCG